>NZ_JBHYGF010000222.1:0-7064 GCF_051859145.1 Dyadobacter sp. | reverse complement strand
GCTCGGTTTACACCCGGGCCAACCCGGACACTCCGCTCAAAACGGAGGCTGTGCGTTATGCAGTAATCGGCAGCTTTATCCCGGCGCTTACCTACAATTTCAAATTCTAACCGGCCATTGAAATGAGACATTTGAAGATATCTATTTTAAAACTCAGTGCATTGATCGCGTTCCTGGGTGTTTTTCTGACAAGCTGTGAAGATGTGATCGACCTGGAAACGCAAAGCGGACCGCCACAACTGGTTGTCGACGGCTGGATTACTAACCAGGCCGGGCCACAAATTATCAAGCTAACCTGGTCTGCAAGCTATTTTGACAACAGTCCGGCCAAGCCTGTCCTTGACGCAGAAGTAAGTGTAAAAGATGATCAGGGGACGATATACAAGTTTGAAGATGTAGCCAAAAACGGAAATTATATCTGGCAAAAAACGGGTGACACGCTGGGTCAAATCGGGCGCACTTATACATTGACTATCAAACAGGGAACGGAAACCTATACTTCAACTACCGAGCTGAAACGCGTGCCTGCGGTGGATTCCATTGTTTATACCAAAGAAAAGCTGCCATTTGAACCCGATAAAGGGCCCAGAGAAGGATACGTAGCAGAGTTTTACGCCCGCGATTTTTTGGGAGAAGGTGATACCTACTGGATCAAGCCGGTCGTGAAAGGCAAGGTGATGGTCGATAAAGCTGTCAATATTTCCATTGCCTACGATGCTGCATTTGGTTCCGGCGCTCCTTCCGACGGACTGATCTTCATTTTGCCACTGCGCCAGTCCATTACAATCGATTCGCTTTACTCGGCTGGCGATCAGGTGGGCGTTGAGCTGCACAGCATTACCAATGAAGCTTTTGAGTTTTTGAAACAAATTCGGGAGCAGGCAAACAATGGCGGTCTTTTCGCCACCCCGATCGCAAATGTCCGCTCCAATATCACCAATACAAATGCCTCCGGCAGCAAGGCGCTGGGCTTTTTCGGCGCGTCGGCAGTAAGCCGGCTGGAAACGACCATTATTCCCGAAAAAGCACGTCCTGACGACGATTAACATAGTTATTTTGTCGGGACTTCGGCTGCGCTCAGTCTGACAAATTTGGGGATTAGCTTGAAAACCGCTGGCCAACACATTCGCCAGCGGTTTTTTAGTATATTTCATTTTTATAAATAGCTATGAACAAGTCACTCCTCCTCCTGCTGGCTTTGCTGCCGGCGTTTTCATTTGCACAAAAAAGAGCCCGCGACCTGGGCATTAAGATAGGTGTACTTCCCACTGGTACCATGAACGCAATTACAGATGTAGCTGGCGTGAAAGTGGGGCAGGTGACATTGACCGAAGGAGCTGATATCCGCACCGGCGTCACGGCCATTATCCCGCATGAAGGCAATTTGTTTCAGCAAAAAGTGCAGGCTGCCATGTATATCGGTAATGGTTTTGGTAAAATGACGGGCTACCCGCAGGTAGAGGAACTGGGTACCATGGAGTCCCCCATTGTTTTGACCAATACTTTGAGCGTGCCCACAGCTGCCGACGCTATCATAGACTGGACACTCGGACAAAAGGGCAATGAGAATGTGAGGTCGGTGAACCCGGTAGTGGGTGAAACCAATGACAGTTTTTTAAATGATATCCGTGGCCGTCATGTGCGTAAAGAGCACGTTCTGAATGCATTAGCGCAGGCCGAGAATGGCCCTGTGCAGGAAGGAAATGTTGGCGCAGGTACGGGCACTGTTTGCTTCAACTGGAAAGGCGGGATCGGCACAGCATCCCGGAAGCTGCCTCAGAAGCTCGGTGGGTACACGGTTGGTGTGCTGGTACAGACTAATTTTGGCGGGGTATTAAAGGTAAATGGCGTTCCAGTAGGCGAAGAGCTGGGCCAGTATGCTTTCAAAGACGTGCTGGATAAATCCTCAGACGGCTCCTGCATGATGGTGCTGGCCACCGACGCGCCGCTTGACGCGCGGAATTTGAAAAGGTTGGCCAAAAGAGCATTCATGGGATTGGCGCAAACTGGCGGGATTGCATCCAATGGAAGCGGCGATTTTGTGATTGCATTCTCCACTGCCAATATCGTGCTGCACGATTCACCAGAGCGAACCGCTACTGCCACTTTCCTGATCAATGATGCCGCCTCTCCATTGTTCCTGGCAGCGATCGAGTCCACTGAGGAGGCGATCATCAACTCACTTGTAATGGCCAGAACCTCCGAAGGAACGCAGGGGCACAAAGTGGAAGAGCTACCCAAAGAGAAGCTGCTGGAAATCATGCGGAAATATGGCCGCCTGAAAGAATAGACTTTCAGCTATTTAAAACTAAGCAGGTAACCGGTCAAATCTGCCAGATCCTGTTCTTTTAAACCCAAGGTAACGGGTTCAGGCATCAAAGAATTTGGCATTTTTTCGCGGGTTCTGATCTCGCTTGCTTTGATGGAATGCTGCTTTCCCGCTGCATCTTTTAGTACTACATTGGCTCCGTCGCTCAGTAGAAAGCCAAAATGTGTTTCTCCGTTTTTGGTCACAATGGTATAGCTTTCATAGCCGAAAACCATGCTCGCAGAGGGATTGATAATCGCATCCAGCAAGCCGCCTTTGTCAAACTTGGTATGTACCAGCGTCAGATCAGGTCCTATATCGGCTCCATTCTGGTTGTGTTTGTGACAGGCAGTGCAATAGGTTTCAAAAACTTTCTTACCCTGCGCTACATCAGGCTTCATTCTGGCTATAAAGTCTGTTTTTAACACTTTTCCATTTCTTGGAAAAAACTGGCTTGCAACTACCCGCACATTCTGATCCGGGTTTTTAAATATGATTTCGCTAACAGACTTTGCGATCGTATCGGGCAACTGTCCCTGCACGCGCATATCAACCAGGATATTGCCGCCGTCTACATTCCCCGCCATTAACTTTGCAGCTTCTACTCTGGCCGCCATTGTTTGCGTTTTGTCACTTACTATCTTCCTCTTTTCGAGCATTTGCCGGTAAGCTGGTGTCATTTGCTGCGCAGTAGCTTCTCCCCAGTTCAGCAAATCGGCCCAGTCGTTTGTTTTCCTGAAATTCAGCCACCACGAAGCTTGCGAGGCTACATCCTGTAAAGGTGATTTTGCCAATGCAACCATTGCCTCAGCTGCTTTTTTGTCTTTGATAAAACCCAATGCGGTTAATGCTTTTCTGCGTTCAGCCTGCGGCACTTTTGGTGATTCCGCCCTTATTTTGAGTTCGTTGATCGCATTCACCGGATGCAGGCGCCAGGTCAGGTTTGCGCGTTGAGCATTCCAATGTTCAGGATTTGCCTTGTAAGATTCCCGGATTATTGAATACACTTTCCGCTCCTTTCCGTCTGCTGCGGTACCAATTGCTTCCAGCATCCACGGATCTTGTCCGTCGTAGTTTCTGATCAGGTTATAAATGGGTTTAAAAGCCTGCTCGTAAGACAAATCCCGCAAAGCAATTGCGACTTCCCTTCTCACCGCCGCATCCGGATCATTTGACATTTGTTCCAAAAAATCATCCGACTTACCTACCGAACGTAATGCACGAAATGCGGTGAGCCTGTGAGATGCATTCATTGATTTTGTCAGCTTATTTACCTCTGCGACCCCTGTGTCCCCTAACTGCGACAGCAGCCAGATTGCCCGCGCCTGGTGAAATGGATTTTCGGCTGTCAGTAGTTGCTGTACTTCTCCGGTTACATCTTCCCCTTTTGCCTTCAGACCTTCAAAACCCAGCAGCCGCACATTCACCGCCGGACTTTTTAATGCTTCAATGAGACCGGAGGTTGTTGTAAGGTCGATTTTTGGTATGGTTAGATTCTTTCCTTTTGGTGTAATGCGGTAAATGCGACCGTACCCGGCTTTGTCTTTCATCGCGTGTCCGCCCACTACCGGATCGTACCAATCAGCAATGTAAAGTGCGCCGTCGGGGCCGACTGCTATATCCGATGGGCGGAACCACTTCCGGGTATCTTTATCGGTTTCATACCATTCATATCTTTCACTGGCTTGCGGAAATGAACTGATCAGGTCGCGGCGGTTGAGTTTGAAACCT
The DNA here is from genome assembly GCF_051859145.1 of Dyadobacter sp. Lineage (GTDB taxonomy): Bacteria > Bacteroidota > Bacteroidia > Cytophagales > Spirosomataceae > Dyadobacter. The sequence continues at coordinate 3,025 of NZ_JBHYGF010000222.1, read as the reverse complement.
GCGCCGGTTTGTTCGGGTTTGTATGCAAAAATCACATTACGGCCGGCTTCGCAGCTCAGTAAGGTACCTCTGTAATCTTTGCCGAGCGCGTCGCCTTCGTAAAAAACAATCCCGGTAGGTGAGCCTGCCCCGGTATTATCGCCAGCCGGCATTACGCCCGGATCTTCCTGGTGCCAGTGTGTTGTAAAAATATCCTGTCCCGGGCGCCGGTCTGCCTGCCAGTACCTTGTTCCGTCAGCGGAAAAATATCCCGCATTACCGTTTTCCTGCAAAAACGAAACCCGGCACGTAATTACCTGATCGTCATTGTCATTCTGCCACATATTGCCGTAGCTGTCCAGACAAACCTCGTAACTGTTCCTGAAATTATGACCTAAAACTTTGAGCCCGGTTCCGTCAGGATTAATGCGCAAAGCAAGTCCGCCCACCCAAATGCGCCCGTCGTCAGATTTTTGATTTCCCTGATTAGATTTGTTATAAGGAGTACCGCCGGTATAAAGACTGCCACTGCGCAACGTCCAGCCACTTTTATCTTTTACATAGTGCGGTCCCGCATTACCAGTATTGAAATAATATCTTCCGTCTGGCCCAGCTACCAGTGAATGCAGGGAGTGATCGTGGTCAAAGCCGCCGAAGCCTGTCAGCAGTACCTCGCGGCTGTCGGGCTTATCGTCCCCATTTGTATCTGTGTAAACGATCAGGTTTGGTGCGCAGGAAACGATGGTTTTGGTACCAATTACCGCAATGCCCAGCGGCGAGGTAAGCAATGTATCTTCTACAAATACCTTTGAAGTTTCGGCTTTCCCGTCACCGTCTTTGTCCTCCAAAATCATTACCCGGTCCCCTTTTTGCCTGTGGCTCAGCCGCTCTGCGGGTTTTGTATTAAAATCCCTGTAATTGACAGCTTCTGTAATCCATATCCTGCCCTTGGCGTCAATATCCATGTTGGTAGGATTGTAAAACATAGGTGCTTCGGCCCATAGCGTTGCTTCAAGATCGTCCGGGACGTACAATTTGGAGGTATCTGCCAGTACCGGCAATGCGGCTGATCTTTCAGGCTCTTTCAGTTCCTTTTTATTTTTGTAAAAACAAACAGACAAAGCGAAAAAAGCGCCGGAAAGCAGCAGCAAATTGTGCCGCGGTAAAAGGTAGGTTAAGTTCATCATCTAAGACAAAAAACAGGCTTTCCTAAATTCAACTATGCTGGCAACAGGTAGTCAGGTGCATTCTTTACCTTCAAAATATCCCGGCAAATCGATTCTACTTATCAGATAGTCAGCCTGCTATTTGTAAAATGCATCCTCAAAGTGCCAGATCTCGGCCTGACCGTTGGGCAATGCCACTACTGATATGATATCAAACCTGACATCAAATTGCCAGTCTTTTTCAAAAATATAATGCTCAGCCGCCCGCAGAACGAGCTTTGCTTTGGCCGGATTTACAAATTCCTCCGGCATTCCGTAGCTCGTGTTGGTCCTTGTTTTGACCTCAACAAAAATCAGCATTTTGTCTTTTTGCACGATCAGGTCAATTTCCTGGTGGCGGTTGCGATAATTCTTTTCTATGATTTCAAAACCTTTTGCAGCCAGGAAAGCTGCCGCTTTGGCTTCTCCCCAAAAACCTGTATCGTTGTGTGTTGCCATTGTTTAATGTGATTTTCAGAACATTTACGCTGGGAAATAGGTTATACTAGTTGTATTATGACGCAGAAGTTTCGGAAAAGTCACACTTGCGGCGGTAAAAGTGAAAGTAATGGACACCCTCATTAATAAAGTAGTCAGCTTCAAAGACCTGGGATTGATCGACTACCAGGAAGCCTGGGATTTTCAGGAGAAAGTATTTGCAGAAACCTTGGCGATCAAAACCCAAAATCGCGCATTAAGTGACGATGAAAAGGTTTTAACACCTAACTTCCTGTTTTTCTGCCAGCACCCGCATGTATATACGCTTGGCAAAAGCGGTAAGCCTGAGCATTTGCTTTTACCGGAAGAGAGCCTGATCGAAAAACAAGCCAAATATTACCGCATTAACCGCGGAGGCGACATTACTTACCACGGTCCGGGCCAGCTGGTAGGATACCCGATCCTGGACCTCGACAACTTCTTTACAGATATCCATTTGTACATGCGGACGCTGGAAGAAGCGATTATTTTAACGTTGGCAGATTATGGATTAGCTGCCAGCAGGATCAAAGGATTAACCGGTGTCTGGCTGGATTTTGAAGAACAAACTAATCCCAGAAAAATATGTGCATTGGGCGTGAAGGCCAGCCGCTGGGTCACTATGCACGGATTTGCCTTAAATGTAAACACGGATCTGTCTTACTTTGGGAATATTGTCCCCTGCGGAATTGAAGATAAGGCAGTTACGTCAATGGCACAAGAGCTCGGACGCGAGCTCGACTTAAATGAAGTATCAGAAAAATTGAAAAACCATTTGGCTGCATTGTTTCAAATGGAGTTACAGGAAGCATTATAATGAAGAAGGATATCATATTTCACCCGGTAAAGGGAATACAGGTTGCGATTGTCAAAAGCTTAAACGAATTGCACCAGGAAGAATGGAATGTAATCGTCATTAACCGGAACGAACAGCCGATTACGAATGTGTTCGTAACCTCAAAAGGATACAGTAACAGCGAGTCCGGGACTAACTCTGACCAGAAAACATCGACGCTGCGGCACTTCTTTCCTGAGATTGCGCCATCGGAGCATGCGGTCGTAGAACCGATTATGCCTGACGTATTTCACCTGAATAATGAATTCTGGGTCAGCTACTTTATCGGAAATCAGATCTACGATAAAAAGTTTATATTCGTGCCCGACAGCATTATAGATGCCAACCTGACGAACATAGAACCACTTGGTTTGCAGGGGGTTTTACACGAGTAACTATATATAAATTCCAATTATAACCACCACACTATGACAGAAGATTTTAAAAAGCGTATCAAGAATTTCCTCCTTCTTGACATTGAAACCGTTTCATCGCATGCATCCTACGACCAGCTCCCGGAACGGATGCA
>NZ_JBHYGF010000221.1:0-7092 GCF_051859145.1 Dyadobacter sp. | reverse complement strand
TCAACCTTGTTGTATAAGTGTAAGCCTGACTGAATTTCAGTAGATAGTTAAAATCAATAGTTTCGGGATTATCAGATACCTGGTGGTAGTTTTTCATAATATCCCCATTAAATTCCTTGAAACCGGGCGTGAATGTCGGCGCGGGAATTCCTGCTTTGGCAAAATTCACATTATCCGAGCGATCGAAAAGTCCCTGCTCAGGCGAAGGATCCGCAAAAACGCCAAGTCCGAAGGCTTTGCTGGCGATTTCAATTTCTGCGCGCGCGCCTGTGCGGTCAAGTCCCATCACAGCCACGATTGTCGTATCGTTATAACCGGCCCCGTCAGAATTGAGGTTGAAAATGCATTTGTTTAAAGGTAATAATGGATGTGCTGCGTAATACTTGCTACCCAGCAAGCCCACTTCTTCTCCTGTTAATGCAACGATCAAAACCGAACGCTTTGGCGGGTTTTTAGATAGCGCCTCGGCAGCAGTAAGCAATGCGACCACGCCAAAGGCATTGTCACGGGCTCCATTGAAAATGCTATCCTCCGTAGTAAAAGGCTGCCCGCCCTGTTTGCCGACACCTACGTGATCGTAATGGGCAGAGAGCAGTACATATTCATCTTTCAATTTCGGATCAGATCCGGGAATAAGGCCAGCTACATTATAGCTGTTGACAAGCTGGGTTTTGCGGCCGGCACTTTTAAACTCAACCTCTTTCGCGCCCCGTAGTGCACGGGCAAAATTGGCTTCCTTTCCATTTACCCACGCATGCGGAATAGAAGGAGAACCAGCACTGGCTTCTTCCGCAATTGAGATTTTCTCCCGGTCGAAATTGCGGGTGACAATATTCCAGGGAATAGGTGCATTAAACAGCTCGATCACTGCAACAGCGCCTTTGGCAGCCGCCAGTTTCCGTTTCTCCGTAGAAGTTGCAATGATTTCAGCTGGCGTCTGCGTTTCAGGCGTACCGCTTTCCACCAGCACAATTTTGCCTTTTACATCCAGACCTTTATAATCGTCCCAGCTTTTGGCCGCATCTTCCAGACCGAAACTCGCATATACAATCGGCGCTTTCAGGTTTGTTTCGCCTCCGTTCATCAGGATCCAGTCCTGGCCATTTTTCAGGATTTGTGCATCAGCCGTAATTTCCCCCGAAGCCGCAACCCCCATCTTTTCAAATGGTACACGCTGAAAATAAGTGTTGTTATTGGTACCGGTTCCCGCAACTGCACTCAGCCCCAGCCGACGGAACTGCTCGGCAATATACCGCGCTGCCACCAGGTTGCCCATTTCCCCGGTACGCCGCCCCATCAATTCATCCGCCGCCAAAAACCGCATATGCGCTTCAAGTTCAGACTTTTTAGCATTGAACTCGGGGAGAGTGGGGGTTTTCTTTTGGGAAAATGCAAGGCTTGCAGAAAATACGAAGAGTAATACTAACTGAGGGTAAAACGCTTTTTTCATTTGATCTTATAGAATGATAATGTTCATGTCGGTAAATCTCTGAATTCGCTTGAAGGCGTGATCCTGAACTACTACATAATTGAAGATCACATCTGAATCGAAATAGCGCATTGCTATTGATTCATATCTTTTGAAATCTCATTGAAATCCCTCCGGTCTTCAATCTTTATTGCAGGATGATCTTCACGATGTTTTAAGAACCTTGCTACTTCCGACTTAGTAGATTTAGTATTTGCGATATCCTCAACAGTGATTTTGACTTGCTTATTACCAAATACCGATTGGATCGATTTGATAAAGGAAGTCCCTAGTTCGGACGTTCTGACCTGAAATGTGTGTTGCATAGTTTTCATTTGTTTAAACAAATATAATGTTTTAACAATTAACTGTGACAGGGTCAAATCAGGCCAGGATATGCGTCCTTTTTACCTATTCAAAATCACAGCCGCCTCCTTTGCAAAATACGTCAGTATACACTTCGCACCGGCTCGGCGGATGCTTGTGAGGACTTCCATCATGGCGCGGTCGCCGTCGATCCAGCCGTTTTGGGCTGCGGCTTTGATCATCGCGTATTCGCCTGAAACATTGTAGGCAGCAATAGGAATATCAAAGTTTTCGTCAAGCAAACGGATAATATCAAGATAGGAAAGCGCAGGTTTTACCATTAACATATCTGCTCCCTCCGCAAAATCAAGCTGTGCTTCCAGCAGTGCCTCCCGCTTGTTCGCCGGGTTCATTTGATAGGTTTTTTTATCGCCAAACTTGGGCGCCGATTCCAATGCGTCACGGAACGGACCATAGAATGCACTCGCATATTTAGCCGAATAAGACATGATACTCACTTCGGAAAATCCGTGAGAATCGAGGTGCTGGCGAATATAGCCCACCCGACCATCCATCATATCACTCGGCCCAAGGATATCCGCGCCTGCTTTTGCCTGCGCGAGCGACATATTCCCCAGGATTTCAAGCGTAGCATCATTCAGAATTTTCCCGTCTTCAACCAAACCATCGTGACCGTCGGAACTATAAGGGTCCATTGCCACATCGGTCATAATGACCAGCTCTGGAAATTGCTCTTTGATCGCGGTAATTGCTTTAAGGTAAAAAGTGTTTTCGTGGTAACTCTCCGAGGCTACCTTGTCCTTTTTACTTTCCGGATAATTTGGAAAAAGATCAATCGCGCGGATTCCAAGATCGGTTACTTCTTTGAGCTCTTCGAGCAGGTTGTCGAGCGAATAGCGGTAAATGCCCGGCATTGATTTCACTTCCGATCTCTGGTGCGTTCCGTCGACGACGAACATGGGGAAAATGAAATCAGACACCTGCAAATTCGTTTCCTGAACAAGGTCACGCACACCTGCGGATTTTCTATTGCGTCGGGGACGACGGGATATGTTGATCATGATTGGCTTTCGGCGATCAGCTGTCAGCTGTCGGCTTTTTTGTAGCTACTTAAATACTTTGTTAACAAAAACCCGCTAACCCAACTTTCAGTTTCCAAACCGCTGCTTTTGTCACCCTGAGCGCAGTCGAAGGGCATCTAGCACGATCCCCTTCGACTGCGCTCCTTTAGATTCGCGATGTATTAGGGAAGATAGATTGGAGAAAGTAACTTAATGCAATGAGAAGGGAAGTAAAGTAAACTATGACACACGCTCTGAGCTAGGAACTCGAACCCTGATTTAGACTTTACTTCCCCTTCATCAAAAACTCAAATAGAAATTCGGGCTCAGAGCCCATTATTAAGGAGTTGAGTCAATTGATGAATTTCTCATTCACATTTTTCCATGACCAATTTATGAAAAAGATCACAATCGGCATCGACATCAGTAGTGAAACACTAGATATCTGCCTGCAAATGGAAGGAAAAACCGAGTTTGTCACAATTGGCAACGAGGTGAAGGCGATCCACAAGTTTTTCAAAAAGCTGGCCAAAGAAGAAGTTGTCGTAGCCATGGAAAACACCGGGCGCTATAACTGGCAGCTGTTTGAAGCTTTGCCCAGATACAATTTTGCAGTGTATGTGATCTCGCCATTGCACTTAAAAAAGAGCATGGGGTTGGTAAGAGGAAAAAACGATAAAATAGATGCTGAACGGATCTGCAAGTTTATTCAAAAGAACCAGGATGAATGCGCATTGTGGAAGCCCACGCCAGTCAACATTCAGAAGATTAAAGTGTTAATGACGGAACGTAATTCGAAAGTCAAACTAAAAAGACAGCTCTTAGGCCAGCAGTCAGATTACAAACTGATGGAAACAATTGGGCTTAAAAAGAGGCTGACAAAAGACAACCAAGCATTGGTAGACCTGATTGAAAAGCAGATAGCAGGCTTTGAAGCAGAGATCGAAAAAATTGTCCAATCAGACGAAACCATCAAAGAGCAGGCCAAACAAATACGGTCTGTGCCTGGTGTTGGCAATGTTACCTGCTGGACAATGATTGCTAAAACCGAGGGCTTTACAACGATTACCGAACCCCGGAAAATGGCTTGTTATTGTGGCATTGTACCTTTCGATCATCAGTCGGGAACTTCGATCCGAAAGCATCCCAAAGTGTCAACTTATGCAGACAAGAGTACGAAAAGCATTTTGCATTTAGCCGCAATGAGCGCTATCCGGTTTGATAACAAACTTAGGACATATTATCAACGAAAAGTCGCCGAAGGCAAAAACAAAATGTCAGTCCTGAATGCAGTTCGAAACAAAATTGTCCACATCATCTTTGCCCTAATAAAAAACCAAGCAACCTATCAAGATCACTTGGTTTTATCATAGAAATCAGGGTGACAAAAGTTAGGTTAGCAACAGATTGATAAAAAAAACACACACACAAACAATACTATTCCGATAGAAGAAAAGAATAACAACCATGAGCGAAATATTAATTTCTGACAAAGTATCCGCCGTTGCGAAGCGCGATATCATTGATTTGAACAACAAAATCAATGCATTTAATACGGGTGAAACACCGGAAGAAGCATTCCGTAAATTTCGTCTGACACGCGGTGTATACGGTCAGCGCCAGCCTGGTGTGCAAATGATACGTATCAAATTGCCCTATGGCCGCATTACCGCAGACCAGCTTGTCCGCATTGCGGATACTTCCGATAAGTTTGCAACCGGAAACCTGCACGCTACCACGCGTCAGGATATTCAGTTGCACTTCGTGAAACTTTCTGATTCACCTCAATTGTGGGCGGACCTGGAAGACGCCGGAATTACTTTGAAAGAGGCTTGTGGTAATACTATTCGCAATGTTACTGCATCTTCTATCGCGGGAATTGATCCCGACGAACCATTCGACGTAACACCGCTTACGCATTCCATCTTCCAGTATTTCCTGCGCAATCCTATTAACCAGGATATGGGCCGGAAATTCAAGATAGCGGTTTCATCTTCTGAAAAAGACTCTGCGCTTGCTTTCATCCATGATGTGGGTTTGATTGCTAAAATGGGTGTGAATGAAGCTGGCGAAACGGTTAAAGGTTTTAAAGTGCTGATTGGTGGAGGGTTAGGCGCGCAGCCTTTCTCGGCACAAACTGCCTTTGAATTCCTGGAAGAAAAAGATGTAATTCCATTCATAGAGGCATTGCTCCGCGTTTTTGACCGCTACGGAGAGCGCGTTCGCCGCCATAAAGCGCGTATGAAGTTTCTTTTGAACGACCTCGGTCTGGAAGAAATGATGGCGCGTGTGGAAGAACAGCGCGTTGCATTGAAAAACAAGGTTTTCACAATTCCTGAGGATCTTTTTGGAACTAAGGAAATTGAATCCATTACTTACGCGCCGCGTCCTTCATTGAGCGAAGCTGAGATCCTCAAAATCGCTGCTGAAAGCATTGAGGCCGATAAGCTGGATATATTTACAAAATGGCTGCGCACCAACACTTTTGAACAAAAACAAAAAGGCTGGTATGCGGTACAGCTGAGGGTATTGCTGGGAGATATGAACTCCAATATTGCCCGCAGCCTGGCAGATGTCGTACGCAAGTACGCAGCCGACGATATCCGCGTAACTGTCAATCAGGGATACATTCTACGTTTTGTCAAAGGAGAAGACTTGGTAGCGATTTACCACGAACTGGCTAAGCTCGGACTTGTAACCCCAGGCTTTGACAGCACCATGGACATTACAACCTGCCCGGGAACAGATACCTGCAACTTAGCAATTTCGAGCAGCTACGGAATTACCCGCGTACTGGAAGATGTAATGCGCGACGAATACCCTGAAATGATTTACAATCAGGATATTAAGATCAAGATTAGTGGCTGTATGAATGGTTGCGGCCAGCACAATGCGTGTAATATCGGTTTCCATGGAAGTTCGATTAAAAACGGAAAGCTGGTTCTTCCCGCATTGCAGGTGTTGCTCGGCGGCGGATTTACAGGCGACGGGATTGGATTGATAGGCGACAAAGTAATCAAAGTACCAACGAAACGCGGACCGGAAGCTTTGCGCTTGCTTTTTAATGATTACGAAGCAAATGCATTTGACGGTGAATATTACAACCAGTACTACCAGCGTCAGACCAAAAACTATTTCTTCCAACTCTTGAAACCACTCGCCGATCTCTCAACCTTGCAGGATGATGATTATCGCGACTGGGATCACGATGAACTGTTTAAAACAGAAATCGGTGTTGGAGAATGCGCGAGTGTGTTGGTTGACCTTGTAGCGACTACAATCACCGAAGGTCAGGAAAAACTGAACCTCGCAAAAGAGAACTTTGAATCCGGTATTTGGGCAGACGCCATTTACCATGCATACAATGTGCTGATAACAGGTGCAAAGGGATTGTTGATGACAAAAGACGTCAATACTAATACGCAATATGGTATTGTCAATGATTTCGAAACGCATTTCGGACAGGATTTCAAATATGAAACTCCTGCTGAGTTCCAGCTGCTTGAAAAAGCGGAAACTCCATTCAAATCGTTGGCTTTCAGCATTAATAAATTTGAGCCAACGCAGGAATTTGCCACATACTTTATCAGTACCGCGGCTCAGTTCCTCAATTTCGTAAGAGATACCCGCGAAAGCCAGCTCGCAGAAACCGGCGAACCTGTATTGCAGGAGCTTTCATTTGGAAAAGATAGTTAAAATGGCTGTCGGCGATCGGCTTTCAGCATTCATTATGTTTGATAACCGAAGGCCGACAGCCGAAGTCCACCAGATATGAAACTTACATTAATCGGTGCAGGGCCGGGAGATCCGGACCTGATCACCTTAAAGGGAGTCAAAGCGCTGCAAAAAGCCAAAGTCGTGTTGTACGATTCCCTTGCTCACCCCTCGCTTCTTGATTATTGCCCCGACGATTGTGTTAAAATCCTTGTAGGCAAACGCTTTGGCAAAACCAGCTGCGGACAGGATGAGATCAATGACCTGATCGTTGAAAAGGCAAAACAATACGGATCTGTTGTTCGTCTCAAAGGCGGCGACTCTTTTATTTTCGGTCGCGGCTATGAAGAAGTCGTTTTTGCAGCGGAACATGGTATTGAATCAGAAATCATCCCCGGAATTTCGAGCAGCTATGCGGTTCCTGCATTGGCGGGTATCCCGCTGACCTCGCGGGGCGTAAGTGAGAGTTTTTGGGTGATAACAGGCACCACCAAAGCCCACGAGCTATCCAAAGACCTGCAT
>NZ_JBHYGF010000220.1:0-7187 GCF_051859145.1 Dyadobacter sp. | reverse complement strand
ATTTTCATTGTTTCAAAAGCAAGCTCGTCAATGTGCTTTCAATTCATAGTAAAGCGCATTGATGCTACCCTTTTGAAATAACTAGCTTAATTATTTTTCAGTAATCCTTAATTGAATGAAAAAAGTACTCCTTTACCTTGGCGCCCTTTTATTAACGGCACCGGTCCTGCAAGCGCAGAATGCGGCTGAATGGAAGTATAAACAGGGTAAAATCGTTACGCAATGGGCGGAGAAAGTATCGCCTGCCAACGTTCACTCAGAATATCCCAGGCCACAGCTGGTACGCGGCAACTGGCAAAATATTAATGGGTTGTGGGACTATGCTATTGTGCCGCTAACCAATGCGGAAACAAAACCTGCTGCATTTGAAGGCAAGATCCTGGTTCCTTTTGCAGTGGAATCTGCATTGTCGGGCGTAGGGCGCACAGTTGGGAAAGACAGTGTGTTGTGGTATCAGCGCACCATTGATTTTTCCCCTAAACTGAAAGACCAGCGTGTACTGCTGCATTTCGGTGCTGTTGACTGGAAATGTGATTTATTTGTAAATGGAAAACCGGCAGGTACGCACCAGGGCGGCTACGATCCTTTTTCTTTTGACATCACCGATTTGTTGGTTAAAAAGAAGCAACAGGAAATTACTGTAAAAGTGTGGGACCCGAGCAGTGACGGACCACAGCCGCGGGGCAAGCAGATCAAAAACCCGCATGGAATCTGGTACACGCCGGTTACGGGTATCTGGCAGACTGTCTGGCTGGAAACTGTTCCGACTACCTACATTGCCGAATTGACGCCGGTACCGGATATCGACAAGCAAATGGTACGCATTACCTCAGATATCAAGAATGTGAAAGCGGGTGATCAGCTCAGATTTACTGCGTTCGACGGCACTAACAAGGTAGCAGAGCTGGAAGTTGCGCCCAATGCAAGTGCCGATCTGAATATCGCAAATCCGAAATTATGGTCTCCCGACAGTCCGTTTTTGTATGACCTTACGGTTTCACTGGTCCGGAAAGGAAAGGTAGTTGACGAAGCGAAAAGCTACTTCGCTATGCGCAAAATCGCTATGCAGCCTGATAAAAACGGTATCCAGCGTATGACTTTGAACAATAAATTTTTGTTTCAATACGGACCGCTGGATCAGGGCTGGTGGCCTGACGGATTGTATACTGCGCCCAGCGATGAAGCCTTGAAGTTTGATATTGTGAAAACGAAGGAAATGGGCTTCAACATGATCAGGAAACACGTGAAAGTGGAGCCTGCGCGCTGGTATCGCCATTGCGATGAGCTGGGTATGCTGGTTTGGCAGGATATGCCGAGCGGCGATCTGGGAAATGACTGGGGCCAGCACCCGGGAGTAACCGGCAACGAATCCGAGCGCGACCGCACCCCTGAATCCGAGAATATTTACAGAACAGAATGGAAAGCGATCATGGATGCAAACCGTTTCTTCCCATCGATTGTGGTGTGGGTACCTTTCAATGAAGCCTGGGGACAATTCAAAACGGAGGAAATTACCGAGTGGACGATGAAGTATGACCCGAGCCGCCTGGTAAACAGCGCGAGTGGCGGCAACTTCTTCCCTGTTGGTCACATCATCGACCTGCATAATTACCCTGCGCCGGCAATGCCAAAGCCAGAGCTGTTCGGACAAAAGCAGATCATCGTTTTGGGAGAATTCGGCGGACTAGGGTTACCTGTTGACGAGCATACCTGGCAGCAGAAAAACAACTGGGGATACCAAAGCTTCAAAAACCAGGAAGATCTCTACAAACGCTACGAAACATTTATCGGCAGGTTTGAAGCCCTCATCAAAAAAGGATTATCCGCCGCAGTCTACACGCAAACGACCGACGTGGAAGTAGAAACAAATGGGCTAATGACCTACGACCGAAAAGTAATCAAGTTCCCCGAAGCGAAATTGAAGCAGATACATGAGCCGCTTTACGAGGTGGGGGTGGAGTGAGTAGTGAGTTAGTGAATGAGTGAGTTAGTGAATGAGTGAGTTAGTGAATGAGTGAATAGTTTTGAATGATTGAATGACTGAATAATTTTGAATGGCTGAATATTCTTAAATGGAGTTCGATGTTTTCTGTAACTGTATTAAATCAGAATCCACTAACTCCCTAATTCATTCAAAAATCACTAACTCACTAACTCGCTAACTCACTAACTCACTCACTCATTCACTCATTCAAAATTCAATCATACAATCATTCAATCATTCAGTCATTCAAAATTAACCTTCCTAGCCCTTCATCTGTGCTTCCACAACAGCTATCGCTACCATATTGACGATTTCTCGTACGGAGCTTCCTAGTTGTAGTACGTGAACTGGTTTTTTCATTCCCAGCAGGATGGGCCCGATGGTTTCCAGTTCGGCTGCTTCTTTCAGCAAGTTGTAGGCGATATTGCTGGCTGACAGGTTCGGGAAAATAAGGGTGTTTGCGCCGCCTTCAACCAGGTCGCTGAATGGATGGTTTTCCTTCAACAGTGCAGTATTGAATGCAAGGTGCGCCTGCATTTCACCTTCCACTACCATCGAGGGGTTTCTCTTCTTCAAAATCGCGGTAGCTTCGCGCATTTTCTCTGCATCTTTCCCGCCTGCACTTCCGTAGTTCGCATAGGTGACCAATGCAATTCTTGGCTGAATGTTGAACCGCTCAACTGCCTTGGCAGTCAACTCAGTTATTTCAACAATCTCATCAACAGTCGGATCCAGATTCACGGTTGTGTCCGAGAAGAAAAGCGGACCGCGTGGCGTGAGCAGAATGTACATACCCGCTACCTTGTTTACTCCCGCTCCTTTACCAATCACGTGCAGCGCCGGGCGGATCGTGTCCGGGTAAGTACGCGTAAGTCCGGAAATGAATGCGTCGGCTTCGCCGTTTTCCACCATCATAGAGCCGAAATAACTTTTGAAGTAAATGGTCCGGCGGGCTTCTATCGGGGTCAATCCTTTACGTTGCCGCTTTTCATAAAGTTTGGCTGCGTAAGTATCGATGATATGCTCGTTTTCTTCTGCACGCGGGTCTACAATCGATACATCTCCGAGATCCAGCTTGCTTTCGCGGATCAAGTGAAGGATTGTTTCCTTGCTTCCCAAGAGAATCGGTATCGCAATTCCTTCATCACGCACCTGTTGCGCAGCCCTTAACACCTGGATGTTTTCGGCATCTGCAAATACAACGCGTTTCGGTGCCAGTTTGGCTTTATTCAGGATTACCCTTGAAATCTGCTCATTTCGGCCCAGGCGGCTGGATAGTTCCTGCTCGTAAGCGTCCCAGTCCGTGATCACCTTACGCGCTACGCCCGTCTCAATCGCTGCCTTTGCAACAGCGGGGGCGACAGTAGTCAGCAGGCGAGGGTCAACCGGTTTAGGGATAATGTAATTTTTGCCAAAAACGATATTGGTTTCATTGTAGGCAAGGTTCACAATATCTGGCACGGGCTTGGTAGCCAGATCCGCCAGCGCGTGTACAGCAGCCAGCTTCATTTCCTCATTGATCTCCGTGGCTCTTACGTCCAGCGCGCCGCGGAAGATGTAAGGGAAACCCAGCACGTTATTAACCTGGTTAGGATAATCCGAGCGGCCTGTTGCCATAATTACATCCTCTCTTGCTTCCACCGCGTCCGGGTAAGGTATTTCCGGGTTTGGGTTCGCCATGGCAAGTACGATCGGATCTTTCGCCATCGATTTTACCATATCTTTTGAAACGATATCGGCGGTGGACAAGCCTAGGAAAATATCGGCTCCTACCATCGCTGCATCCAGTGAGTCGTACGAAACGTCAGTCGCAAACTGCTTCTTCATTTCACTCAGGTCCGTGCGACCATTGTGAATATGCCCTTTTGTATCAAACATAGCCACATTCTTAGGATCGACACCCAGCGAAATGTACAGCTTGGTACAGGAAACCGCAGAGGCACCGGCGCCGGAAACGACCACGCGAATGTTCGCAATATCTTTATTGACGAGCTTCAATGCATTCAGCATCGCGGCGGCGCTGATGATGGCAGTACCGTGCTGGTCGTCGTGCATCACCGGGATATTCAGCTCTTTTTTCAAACGGGCTTCTATTTCGAAGCATTCCGGCGCTTTGATATCTTCGAGGTTTACACCTCCAAAAGTAGGTTCAAGGATTTTAACTGTGCGGACAAACTCGTCCACGTCTTTGGTATTTAATTCAATGTCAAAAACGTCGATATCAGCATAAATCTTGAAGAGCAAACCCTTTCCTTCCATAACAGGTTTGGAAGCTTCGGGACCGATGTCGCCCAAACCAAGAACCGCAGTTCCATTGCTGATTACTGCAACAAGATTACCCTTTGCAGTATATAAGTAAGCATTTTCGACATTGTCGGCGATTTCAAGACAGGGCTCTGCAACTCCGGGAGAGTAGGCCAGTGAAAGGTCTCGTTGCGTGCTGGTTTCCTTGGTCGGAATAACCTGGATTTTACCCGGCCGGCCTTTGGAGTGATAGTACAGCGCGTCTTCTTTTCTGATCTTTTTGTTCATACCTGTGTAGCAATTATTTCGTGCTAAGGTACAAACATTAGGTTCATGCCAATGATTTTTACGCGGCTATTCACAGTAAAATCATCTGCCGGCAGATCAGAAATCGCGCAGTGAATTGTTGGTTGAAGGAAGGTCTTTTTCTTTGAAAGAGGGACTGTTGACCAATTTTTTCTTCTCTTGCACCATCACCGTACGTTTTTTGAGAATATATGCAAAAAGCATATACACGCCGAACATTCCGATGTAAATGTACATGGAAGCTGTATTGGTAATGTCTCCGTGAAAAGCGAAGAAAAGTGTAGTGTTGATGATGGTCACCATCCACAATGTAAACGAAGCCCAGAAGTGATTGAGCCCGTTATCAATCAGGATATGGTGCATGTGGTTACGGTCTGCAACGAAGGGCGAGCCGCCTTTTACAATCCGGACAATGAACACGCGCAGGGTATCAAAAATCGGAACAATCAGCAATACCATTACGATGATTGGCGCATTGAAGTATGCATTGGGATCGTGCAGGTAGCCAACATTCAATGATAAAAACTCAACTGAGAAAATAGAAAGCAGATAGCCCACGATCAGCGAGCCGGTATCGCCCATGAAAATCTTGCTGGTTTTCGAAAAGTTAAACCGCAAAAATCCTAGCAATGAGCCCGACATTGCAAATGCGAGGCAGCCAAAAGAAAAGTGATCATTTAGAATAAACCAGATCCCGAAGCCAAGTCCGGCAATGAGGCTGATACCACCCGCAAGACCGTCGATCCCGTCAATCAGGTTAATTGCGTTGATAATGGCGATGAAAATGAAAACGGTAAGAGGGATGCTAACGAAATCCGGAACCGTATGTATGTTAAATATGCCGTAGAAATTATCAACCTTAAAGTTGCCCATTGCCACCAAAATGAGCGAGGCGAATATCTGGATAATCAGCTTTTTGGTAGGATCCACCGCCAGAATATCGTCTTTAATGCCCAGGAAAAACAGAATAATAACCCCTGTCATCGCAAGGCTGATCAGGTTGGAATCAAGTATATTCTCAGAATGCGGCCAGAGAAAATAGGCGATCAGGGTAGCT
This sequence comes from Dyadobacter sp., assembly GCF_051859145.1. Lineage (GTDB taxonomy): Bacteria > Bacteroidota > Bacteroidia > Cytophagales > Spirosomataceae > Dyadobacter. The sequence goes on along the minus strand of NZ_JBHYGF010000220.1, from coordinate 1,596 downwards.
GCGAAAATTGCTATCCCGCCGAGGGTCGGTGTTTCTGTTTCGTGAGAACTTCTGAAACCTGGCTTCGCAGTCAAATGCAGCAGGTTTGATAAATTGATTATGATCGGAATAGAGATGATCGAAAGAAAACAGGCGATCAAAAAAGACAGCAGGCATTGATAAACATCATGGTGAATGATGTTACTGAAGTTGCCTTCGCTTAATATCTGAAGAGGTAACTTTAAATCCATAGTGTCTGCCTTATATATGAAGTGTAAGAACGAGCAAGCGTAAAATCCTGGTCAAAAGACGTAAATTACTTTAATATAAGAAATATACAAATGACCGAAACCTAAATTATTTATTAACAGGTTTTGTGCCTGTTTGTTATTTCACGATAAACTGTAAGATTTTCCTGAGCGGTTTCATCCACAAAGTGTAAAAACGCGGTTTCAAACCATTTGTCTTCCAGGCTTTAAGATCATTTCTGTTCGCAAGTATCCTATTTTTAAAAGAACTGTTGCTGACCCCTCCAGCACGCATTTTAACGAGCACTTTGGGCAGGTAGCCAATTCTAATTTCTGCCTTGTGTACAAATCTTAGCATAAGCTCATAGTCTGCCGCACTTCCCAGGTCGAGCCTGAACTTTCCGTATTGATCATACACTTCCCCGCGCACAAAGAATGTAGGGTGGGGCGGCATCCAGCCATTTAAGAATGAACCTTTCTGGTATAACCCCGAAGTCCATCTCCGTTTTACGATCTCGCCATTTGTAAAATCCACATACTCCAGATCTCCGTAACAAGCGTCGTAGTTACCCGTTTTCATCAGATTCACAACATCTGAAATCACGGTGGAAACAGCATAGAAATCATCTGCATTCAAAATGCCGATGATATCACCGGTTGCTAATTGTATGCCTTTGTTCATCGCGTCATAAATTCCGGCGTCTTTCTCGCTCACGAATTTGCTGACCTTATGCGCAAAGGATTTCACAATATCCTGCGTTCCATCCTTTGAATTACCGTCAACTACAATGTATTCGATATCGGGATAATCCTGGTTGACAATGGATTCAATGCATTGCCGGATGGTTGAAGCTCCGTTATATACGACGGTGAGTATGCTTACTTTCAATGCGTTATAGTTCTTGTTTTAACATACTTTGCCGGATTACCCTGGTAAATACCGTTCGCTTCCAGGTTTGAGGTAGCAACAGAGTTCACCGTTAATACCGCGTGGGAGCCAGCTGTTACGCCCGGACAAACCGTTGCCTGTGCACCGATCCACACTCCTTTTTCAAGCGTAATCGGCTTCAGGATCAGGTCAAATCTTCTCTTGGTATAATCGTGATTGCCGGTCAGCAACATGCAACCCTGTGACAGGCAGGCATTTGATTCAATTGTCACCATTGTGAGGTTGTCAATCCACACATTTTCGCCGATCCAGGTATAGTCTCCAATCGACAAAAACCAAGGGTACTTGATATTCACTTTCGGCTTGATCACAACTCCCTTTCCGATCCTGGCGCCAAACAATTTCAAGAGCCAGATCTTGAACGACGACGGATAAGGTAGGTGTGTGTTCAGGAACAGGCGGCCGGTAAAATAACAAAGG
>NZ_JBHYGF010000219.1:0-7208 GCF_051859145.1 Dyadobacter sp. | reverse complement strand
TTTAAAGTACTCATTTTTAGGAAAACACTCTCTTCACTTTCATTTAAACTTGTCCACTTTTCGCTGACGATTTACAGTAGAGCCATTATTGATCAAATCGGATATTTGACTGCTCACCCAGTCAATTTCGTCCGTCAGACGACGACGCCTCCTGTTATAATTACTGCGGTCGGGCAGTTTACAATAAAGTTTTGGGTAGTCTGATCTTAGCTTTCCATACAAGTAGTTTTCTGAGTCTATACCTATTGCTTCGGCTGATATACTTAGTGCTATTATACCCAAGTCAGACAGTTTCGGCCGCCTGGCGTACCAAAATAGATTTTCAAAGCCATTCAACCTTTTTGTAAGTAATCCTCTGGCTATTTCCGAAATTTTATAGAAATTCGTTTCTAAGTTGTGCATATCAAATTTTATGTTGTGGTAAACTTAAAATACTGAATTTCAGTGATATGTACAACTTTATTCTTCCTTAAAGGCTCTACAATTTAATCACAACGCGTATTGAGTATTTTGTAATTGTTAATTATAAAATGTATCAAAAAAAGTAAGCATAGGACAAACCGGACTAAATTCTGTCACACAGACCTGCTCAATTTTTTTCCCTTTTGTGTCGTCAATATTTTCGTACTGTCCCTCAATTCGGTAAATAAACGTGAGATGCTTAATTTGTCGGTAGAAGTAACTTGCTTTTATATCTGTCCATGATTCATGTATATTAAAACCAGATTTGATATCATTATACTCTTTAATTATAATATCACTTATAACAGCTTTCCCTAAAATTGCATCATCTTCTTCGAATGATAATCGACAATTGACTGGGGCATATTTAGTGCCTCGTGAGAATAATGTAATAGATATAATATCAGATTTATTTTTAAATGTTGAAAATAATACTAACGCATTTTGAAACTCATATTTGTATATAGTTATGGTTTTATCTTCATCATAAACATATTCTGCTTCAATATCGTCATCATATTTCAATGTTGGAGTGCCAAATTCTTCGACTATTTTTTCAATTGATACTTTGTTTGGCTCATATTGATAAAGAATGTCTTTGCCTAATATTTTTAATGATTTTTCCCCTACACGTAGCTTTTTTTCTTCTTCCAAATCTTTCTTTTTGGCGTCTTTTTTCTCTTTTATATTGTCTCTTACTAATTCATATATAATTCTGAATACTAAAACTATTGATCCACCAATTATACCTGATATGATTTTTTCGTCCATAAAGTATACCTTTTCAAATTAAATCATATAGAAAATTTAATTTCGGTTAGCGGCTTTACTAGTTTTATGCCCTTTTTTTCAGGTTCTTGTTCACCAAAAACCTTATCAGTGCCATCCATGGCAAAAGAGCCAGGAGGTAAATTAAAACCTACATCATTTTCGTTGCCGTGTTCGGGAAGGCCAAAAGATTGGGCAGGATCGAGCGTGGCAATATAAATAATTTAATTTAAGGAATATCCGGGTTTGAAGTTATGTAAAAATACGGTCGTTTAAATACATATTTGATATCGCATGCGTGGGTTGCTTTCCAGCTTGCATCGAAAATAGCAATCGAAGCCATGCAGCCTATGGTGAAAGACTACGGAGTTCAGAATCTGGAACCAGATCCAGAGCAGCATGAAATTGTCCAGAAAAGATAAGATCTGTTTGATCGATACTTTTTCGCTTTTTTCCTTACTTCTCGACGCTCTCTCAGAAATGGGTAGTGAGATTTTATAAGCTACCTAGAACCTATTAGATATCAGCTTAATATGCGGGTCATTATTGTTTATATCATGGCATTTTACGAATGGACGTTCTTAAAATGCCATATGGTTAATACAGTGATCTCACAATGGATCTGCCGATAGACATTATGCTTTAAAAATGTATTTCGAGCTCGATGCGTCTTAACAGATAGTTGTGATTGTAATAATGATTAGCAAGACTCAGCATATCCTGAGGGTATCATAGACTCAATCATGGGGTAAAACGAGTCAGCGGCAGCTGTATCCAGTTAGCTGCATTTGTGAAAATGTTATTACTTTGTCCCACTTGTAACAAAAAGTAGCGAGATGGTAGTTGAGAAGGCCCTAATAGCCGACATTAAGGCAATAATTCAGATATCTAAGGAGACTGCCATCCGTGCGGTAGATCATGAGCGCACTTTAATGTACTGGCGAGTTGGGCAACGCATTTTCGAAGAAGAGCAAGTGGGAGAGGACCGCGCAGAATATGGCCAATACCTTACCCAACTAATTGCAAATCAACTTGAACCGGAATTTGGTAGTGGCTTTTCCAAACGACAAATTGAGCTTTTTAGACAGTTTTATCGCCAGTTCCCAATTGCGAATACACTGTATTCGCAATTGAGCTGGAGTCAGTACAAGTTGCTGATACGATTAGACTCACAGGACAAAAGAGATTTTTATATTGCAGAAACAGTCAAAAATAATTGGACGGTTCGTCAGCTTGAAAGGCAAATCAACAGTAGTTTGTGGGAGCGCCTGCTATTAAGTAATGACCGTAAAAGTGTTCTGGCTGTTGCGCGAAGCGAACAAAACCCATCTGACGCGAAAGAGATTATCAAAGATCCAATGTACCTGGAGTTTTTGGGTCTGAAAAGGGAATCCTCTTATTACGAGAAGGACTTAGAACAAGCCATCATCACTCATCTTCATGACTTCCTATTGGAATTGGGCAATGGTTTTGCTTTCGTCGCTAGGCAAAAAAGACTTCATATTGAAGGAGATGAGTTTTTCGTCGACCTTGTTTTCTATAATAGGCTCTTACAGTGTTTTGTGATCATCGAGATCAAAACGACAAAGCTTAGCCATCAGGACATAGGTCAGCTTCAAATGTATGTGAACTACTATGACCGTTATGAAAAGAGAGATTTTGAAAACCCAACTATCGGAATACTTCTCTGTGCAGACAAGAACAATGCAGTGGTCAAGATATCACTACCTGAAAATAATAAAACAATTATTGCCAGTGAATACAAACTGTACCTGCCGAGTGAAAAGCAGTTGATTGATGAGATGAACAAGGAGATTGAAAAATTACAGAAAGAAGAATAGCGGCATTTATGACTCACTTTTTCTTGTAACTGCTTTAAAGTATTCATAATCAATCCGTAGTTTATCTAACGGCGCCATAGTACCGTACTGGTCGTTGGTTCGCTCCCAACTTCGGGAGTCCTGAAAATTTAGCACTTACGAGATAAAACTTGTAGTTCTTTTTTATTTGCAACACAATTTGATTCACATCTGTACGGTGTACCGACTATTCGTCACGAAGCCATCATGGTAACCAACAAAGAAAAGAAGTTTGCTGAAGTAGCTCAAATACTTGCTCGCTGTGAGCAGTTGAAAAGTGATATCCGAAGTTTCCTTGGAGAAAATTCCCAAATTTATCGGCGAGCATTCAATGGAAATAATGACCTGCTGGGTAGAAGCAACGTGTATTTTTTTCAATTGTTTGTTCTTCAGATTTGCATGATTTTATTTGAGAAAGAACATCACCATCTTAGAACCTTGGCCACGAAATTTTTGTTGGATCCGAATACAAACTGGACAAATGAAAATTCAAAGGTCGAAGTGGGTAAAGCGATTGATTGGCTGAAAGAAATCGAAAATGAAGTTGGCGATACGTTTAGAACCCTTCGTGATAAACATTTCGCCCACAGAGACTTCAACCGAGATCTCAAAGATGTTGCATTGTCTTATGAAGTCGCTTGGAGGGTGCTTCTTAATTTTCAAGAGCTATTCAATATAATTAATTACCATGTGTTCAATAGAACAGTGCGGTTTGAAATACTGGACAGAGAGCCGGTTGAGTTAAAGCATTTGGCGCGTTTCGCGAGGATATGGGTGAAATTGATGCCGGAATGGGCTAAACAGCATGATGGGCCGTTGCTCGATGTCATCTATCTGATAAGAGGTAAGACACCTCCTAATCAATGATCAGATGGCCTGAGAGCCTTTCGACCTTGAAGTAGTCGACGGCAGACCAATTCCTCACATATGGAGACAGCCCAAGCAAGTGCAATTTCAAAAATCTACAGTGCGCGGTGGCGTCCCCTTTAAACATCAATATTTCATCGGGAATATTCATTTACTTTCTGCAATTTCGGAGTTGCAAATCAGTAACGATATATGTTGAGAGAAGTAATCGATGTGCAGGAAGTTCAAATGCAGAGCGAATTAGCTAGATTGCGAGCCACGTTTCGACATTCTGGAATTAAGGGCACAGGCACAGAAAAGGCATTTTTGGAGTTTATCAGGCAATATATTTCTCTAAGTCATGGAGTCGGGCAGGGTGAAATTATTGACTCATATGGCAATCGTAGCGGGCAGGCGGATGTCGTAATTATTAACCAAGATCATCCATTTACATTTTCATCTAACGCGGCAGGATTGTTTTTCATCGAAGGAGTTACCGCCGCCGGTGAAATAAAAAGTAAGCTTACGTCAGGCGAACTTACGAAAGCACTAAGGAGCGCTGTGAAATTTAAACGCTTACAAATGAATGATCCCTTGGGGAAAACTGTGACTGCGAAACCTAGTGATGCACAACGATTTGGGCGACACCCGCCATATTTTTTATTTTGTTTTGAATCTCAGTTAAGTCTTGATAGAATACACCAAAACATATTGGCCTTCTGTAAAAAAAATCAAATTCAAGAGCCACACACTATCGATGCGGTGTTTGTGATAAACAAGGGGTTTTTAGTTGACTTAGGTGATGGTACCGGTGCTTACAAGGCCAAAAATTCGCAATCAGGTAAAGATTTGGAGAGTTGGACAAAGGTCACTAAGAACACAGTTCTCTTTGATTGCTTAGCGTGGCTATCTATAACAATGCCGAGATCAGAACGTCCAATTCCTATCTTAACGCAATATCTCCCCCTTCTAAGCAATCCTAGCCTATGATCGTCAAGCTGGGTGAAATCGAGAAATCTCCCTTTGGTAGATCTCTTAAATTAACGTGTTAACCGTATCTGAACGGTGTGGTATTCTCTGCACTTAATTCCACTGATGACAGATGCCTGACGAGACGATGGTTGATTTAAACCAAATAATATTTTGTTGTATAACAGATGTTATGTCAACTTAAACACATTTGCTCGAACATAACCGTTGAACTAGATGGGAGGAACATAGCAGAGGGGTAAGTCCCCAACATTATTAGCAGCAGATCTGGATCATTGATGTAATGTTTCCGACAACGTATTTCAGCAGCATGCGAGGGCAATGATGGCAAAAGGGTTAACTATTTCCAATTCTGCAACGGCCGTTGCAGAATTGGAAATAAACATTATGCTGAATGCTGACTATTTAGATAGCCGGTTGTAGGGAATTGAAATGGGAGAGTATGGGCTTCTCAAACGTGAGAACATTAACAACGGCATGAAATGAACACACCATCCATTTCATGCCAGCCTTTTATTTATCAAATCTATATTTGCCTGACTTATACTGTATTCTTTTGCCAAAGTCTTCCACTGCCCTAAAGCAGCCTTTGTTTGTACAATGATTTCATCTACAAGAGCTTTGGACAGGCCCGCTTCAAGCCCTAGCTTTATAAGCTGCTTGTCGCCGGGATTTCTTCCTTCTCCCATTACCATTGTGCTTTGTTCTCCCCCAGGTCCATTAGAAAACGTCAGATCATAAGCTGGCGATAACTTCCATTCCCCTTTATTATCCATCAGAAAACTGAAGTTCTTGGCATGGTCATCACGGTTATGGGCCAGGACATTGAATACAGCCAGTCTATACATTTTCTCAACCTCCCGGATGTCTTTCGTAAGCTGACCAGTCAGCGTCAGTAAATCTTCATAATCTAATGATGGTGTCCGGAAATCACTATGCAATAACCCGCTTACCGTATGCATGTGGTATCGTTTAGTACCATCCCGGTCAAAGCGTTTTGCCGCAAAATATCCGCATCCTTTGCTAGCAGCAAATAAATGAGCTTCTGACATTACAACTCCTGCCTCTTTTGCCATAAGGGCATAAACGTATTCAATAGCGCCGGAATCAAGTCCGTCCTGAGAATTCGGGAACTTGATCAGCCAGGGCTCAAATCCATCGGCGAGTTGCTTTGCACCATGGGTTATATTGTAACGGGTCTCATCAACCCCTATGAGCGCTTTGGGTCTTGCCCCAGCAGATGATCCATTTAAAGAAAGTAGCTCCTGAATGATCTCTTCTGAACTTCCTCTAAGAACCTCACCGGCTTGCTGAGCAAGTTGATCCAGATCAATAAAGCCATGTTCTATATCAGACGGACTATAATCTGGTTCATAGACTAAGGCTCCCATTCCGTGAAACCCCACATGTGCCAAACGATCCAGTGAAGTAATATCGGACGGTAATATGTTTTGAGAACGCAAAAGGCGGTCAAATAGTAACCGCCCCCAACCATCGGGTAGGCTATCGCTAAAAACACCCGCCAATCCTTCGAAAGGTCTTGTTTCAAAAGCGGTAACGCCTGTTTTGAGAGGCAATCGTAAAGGAGAAATCTCCAATCCTCTTTGAATGAATGAGGCATCATATTCAAAATATATGGTGTGGTCGCGAATAGCCAAACGCCCAACCGGAAGAATCTCGCTGCCGAAATCCAATCTTACTTTGAGTTCTGTGATAAGTCGTTTCATTTGCGACGACCTCGTTTACGGATTGAAGTCTCTTCCTTCAACACTTCATCAATAGAAGAGAAAGTGGGTTTTACAGGCTTAATAGCCTCAATCACTTCCTCGATGCCGCCTACTACCAAAAGGAGCCTAAGGAATGACTCTAAAGAGATGACCCCTTTCTGCTCAAATTTTCTTAGAGTTGGTAGTGCAACGCCTGAACGCTCTGCCAGACCTTCCTGAGTAAGGCCTGCACTTAGGCGCCTGGATCTCACATTTTCTGCAAGCTTACGAAGCGCCTTTGATGGCGATATAGGTGATATCATTGTAGTACATAGGGATCTTATAGCCCAATAATTGATACTATTGTATCACAAATATAGTTAATTTAAAGCGAAGAATGCCTTACTTAGATGGTTTTAAAGTTGAAATTATAAGCATTAGGCCCCGTTTTAAACAAAGGCAAATACCTTGATGGAAATGTGGCTCGTAGGTAACCGAGAAATGAATGTCAAGTTTTGTGTGTCATTTACTTGACCAAGGGATTTTATCGCAAATCGACAGATTACCTGTGCGCACC
>NZ_JBHYGF010000218.1:0-7274 GCF_051859145.1 Dyadobacter sp. | reverse complement strand
GCGCGGACTGGCTTCTACTTTCGGGCTGAGTTCGATTCCGGGAACGTGGATCCAGTCCATTGACATCGGCAAAGGTGCTGGCTCCGTTGTAAACGGATACGAATCAATGACGGGGCAGATTAACATTGAACTTCAAAAGCCGGACACACACGAGAAGCTTTACCTGAACACTTATGTCAACAATTTCGGAAGAGCTGAACTGAACCTGAACCTCGCCCATCAACTCAACAAAAAATGGAGTACCGGACTGCTTACACACGGAAGTACGCTGCAAAACAGAGTGGACAAGAATGGCGACGGTTTCATGGATATGCCGCTTTATACACAAATCAATGCGATCAACCGATGGAAATATCAGGGCGATAAATTAATGGCGCAATTTGGCGTGAAAGCATTGGTGGAAGACCGGCTGGGCGGACAGACCGGCTTCGATAAAGAAATGCGCGGCACTACACAAGCTTACGGTTTTGGGTCCAAAATCAATCGCTATGAATTTTTCTCCAAAATCGCGCGGCTCTTCCCGGAGCAGCCTTATAAAGGGCTGGGACTGGTTGTGAATGCGTCAGTTTTTGATTCGAAGTCTTATTTCGGTCTTAATAACTACGATGGAAAGCAAAAAACGCTTTATACTAACCTGATCTATCAATCCATTATCAACAATACCAATCATTCCTATAAAACGGGATTGACTACCTGCTTGATAACTACAATGAACGTTACAAAACGCAAACTTTAACCAGAAACGAATCGGTACCGGGTGCGTTTTTCGAGTATACCTATAACAATCTCGACAAGTTTGTGCTGGTAGCAGGCGGGCGGGTGGATTTTCATAACCTGTATGGGACACAATGGACACCGCGGGTGCATTTGAAATACAATGTCGCAGATCAAACCGTGCTACGTGCTTCTGCGGGCAAAGGGTTCCGGGTTGCCAATCCGCTGGCTGAGTACTACGGCAATCTGGTTAGCTCGCGGCAGGTGGTTTTCAGGGAGCAGATTCAGCCGGAGAAGTCGTGGAACTACGGCGCCAGCCTTACCCAGGAATTTACAATTGGTGGAATGAAGGGGAATCTGATCGTCGATTATTATCGTACTACATTTGAAAACCAGCTGGTTGCAGATATGGAAGACCCCAGGTACCTGAGCTTTTATAACCTGGATGGAAGCGCATTTGCAAACAGCTTTCAGGCCGAGGCAAACCTGAGACCGATCAAACGTTTTGAATTGAAACTGGCCTACCGGCTTTTCGACGTAAAGCAAACGGTTGTTCAGGGTTACGATCAGCGGCTGCTCCTGCCGAGAATGATGGTGAGCCGCGACCGGGTTCTGTTCAATGCAGGTTATGCATTGCCTTACGATAAATGGAAGTTTGATTTCACCGCCCAATGGAATGGTAAAAAGCGGCTGCCCTACATGGGCCCGGTTGATCACCACCAGGTACCTGAGAACCTACCTTCGACTATGGCGCCTGCGTTCTATAATCTCAATGCACAAATCACCCGTACTTTCCCGAAATGGGATATTTACCTCGGCGGGGAAAACCTGGCGAACTTCACGCAAAAGAATCCGATTATCGGCGCAGACCAACCCTTCGGCCAGCATTTTGACGCAGGAATGGCGTGGGGACCAGTATTAGGACGAATGATTTATGCGGGGTTGCGTTATAAGATTATACGTTGAAGGGAGAACGGAGGAAAGGGAGGATGGAGGAAAGGGAGGACGAATTTAAATGAGCTCTTTATGAAATTATATATTAAAAATATGGTTTGTGATCGCTGTAAGCGGGTGGTGCGTGAGGAGCTTACTGCTTTGGGGCTGCACCCTGTTTCGGTGGATCTGGGCGAAGTAGAAACGGCAGAAGACCTGGATGCGGATAGTCTGAAACAGGTGAAATCGGTTTTGGAAACAAATGGTTTTGAGCTGCTCGACGATCGCAGGCTGACAATTGTTGAACATATCAAAACGCTGGTTATTGACGAGATTCAGAATCTCAAAGGGCTAAAACCTGCCCAGATGAATTTCTCGGATTATTTGTCGGAGAAGATCGGCTATGAATATTCTTACCTGAGCAGCCTTTTTTCGTCGGAGACGGGCCAGACTATTGAACAGTACATTATCGCGCAAAAAGTAGAGAAAATAAAAGAATGGCTAACGTACAATGAATTGACACTAAGCGAAATGGCGTGGCGACTTTCTTACAGCAGCACTGCGCATTTGAGTAACCAGTTTAAAAAGGTAACCGGCATGACGCCCGGAGAATTTAAGAAAAGTCCGACGAGGAAGGCGCTCGATCAGGTCGGAGGATGAAATCAATATCAAATCAAAAAACAACTGCAATCATGAAAACAATCCTTTTTTCATTCATTACACTCCTTTTTATCGGATCCAATGCAGCTTTTAGTGCAGGTGACGAGAAAGAAATAAAGATCAAAACTTCGGCGGTCTGCGAGATGTGCAAAGCCCGCATTGAACGTAATCTTGGCCTGTCAAAAGGTGTAAAAGAGTCCAACCTGAACCTGAAAGACAAAGTGGTTACGGTGAAGTACAACCCGGCCAAAACAACGCCGGAAGCAATCAAAGCCACGATTATCAATACTGGCTATGATGCCGATAACCAGCTCGCCAACCAGAAAGCACACGACAAACTACCCAGCTGCTGCCGCAAAACCGCAGCACCACACTAATCATTTAATCGCTTCCCACTATGAAACTCAACAAACTGAAAACCATTATGATCGCTGGTCTGGCAATGCTTGCACTGCCGGCATTGGCGCAGCATGAACATCATCAGCAGCCTGCAAAAGACAGCACACGCCACGAAATGCATGATATGAAAAGTATGGACCACGGCAACATGGAACATATGCATCACGGAGATACCACGAAAATGGATCATTCGAAAATGCAGCATGCACACCAGATGACGCACAGCTTTTCGCTTAGTCTGCCGATGACCAGAAACGGTTCGGGTACCGGTTGGCAGCCCGACGCGACGCCCATGTACGCGTACATGAAGCATAGCAATAAGTGGAATTACATGCTGCACGGAAGCGTTTTCCTCCGCTATACCAGCCAGAATTTCAACAACAAAAACAAAAAAGGCCAGGAATCTAAATTCAGTGTACCAAATTGGTTTATGGGAATGGCGCAGCGGCAGGTTGGAAAAAATGGCTTGCTGAACATCCGGGCAATGGTCTCCCTCGACCGGATTTTCGATGGCGGAGCCGGTTACCCGCTTCTATTTCAATCTGGCGAAAGCTGGAACAATGTTCCATTGGTTGACCGCCAGCACCCGCACGACCTGGTTTCGGAACTTTCGCTTGGTTATACGCAACGCATTAATGAACAGCTGGATCTCACGATTTATGCAGGTTACCCCGGAGAACCGGCGCTCGGACCAACTGCCTTTATGCACAGAATGTCCGCATTCAATAATCCGGATGCGGTACTGGGCCACCACTGGCAGGATGCGACGCACATTACATTCGGTGTGGTGACTGCGGGTATTCGCTACGGAATGTTCAAGCTGGAAGGATCCTCTTTTACGGGTCGAGAACCGGACGAAAACCGTTTCAATTTCGATAAGCCGCGTTTTGACTCTTATAGTTACCGGCTGCTTTTTAACCCTGGTGCGAACTGGGCATTTCAGGTGAGCCGCGCATTTATTAAAAGTCCGGAAAGGCTGCATGCTCACGACGATGTAACCCGCACTACCGCTTCTCTGCAACATAGTGCACAGCTTGGAGGTGAAAACAAGTGGATTTCTTCGACGTTGGTTTGGGGTAAAAATGCAGGTAATCACAAGGGAAATTCTGTATTGGCCGAATCAAATGTACAGCTCAACAAATGGGCAGTTTACGGAAGGTACGAGTGGGTCCAGAAAAGCTATAACGATCTCCTGGAACAACCCAGCGACATTCCGGAATATTCGACCAATGCAGGTATTTCTGCATTTACGCTCGGGATTAACCGGCAGCTTTTTTCTTTTGCCAATACATTGGTGCAGGCGGGCGGACAGCTCAGCTTTCACCACATCAATGAATATAATTCGTATTTCAGAAATAGTTACGGTAAAAACCCCATGTCGGGCCAGGTTTACCTGCGTCTCACGCCCGGTTTAATGAAAATGTAGTTTCTCCGATTATCTTCAACAGATACCAGGCTGCATTTGCTTAGTTTTGCCAAAAATCAAAACGACGCAGTGGCCTGGTATCATAGTTATTTCAAAGGATTACCCCAAATAGCCTGGAAGCTTCACCAGGATGAAGAATACACAGATTTCGAAGTTGACTTCCTGAGCGATGTGCTTGAAATCAAGGAAGGAAACAGGGTACTCGACATTTTATCCGGCTACGGCCGCCACGCCATTCCCCTGACTGAAACAGGCTGCTCTATTACCTGCGTCGACATTTCCGCTGAGTACTGCGACGAGCTGACCAAGGTGACCCGTAAGAAAAAACTCCCCATTGAAGTGGTATGTGCTGATGTACTGGATTATGATTTTGAGGCAAATGCATTTGATGCTGCGTACTGTCTCGGTAACAGTCTGAGCTTTTTCCCAAGGCAGGATATGCTACGATTTTTTGGCAAAATTGCTTCTGCACTGAAACAAGGCGGACATGTGGCTTTACATACTGAAAACCTGGCAGAAAGCATTTTACCAAACTTTCAGGTACGTAACTGGATGCCGGTGGGAGACGATATTTTTTATCTTGCCGAAAACGAGTACCGGCCCGAAGAAGGCTGCATTGAGGCGCAGCAGACATTTATCTCAGGGAATGAAAAAGTGACCCACACTGTATTTCAGTACATCTATACTTTGTCTGAAATCACGGCAATGTTGCAAAGTGTGGGATTAAAAACAGTAGGTACTTTCGGAAACCTGGAAGCCAATCCATTCACGTTGGGTGACGAGCAGCTTTACCTGGTTGCTGTTAAAAACTGATCAATGCGGAAGCTTTTGCCTCAGCCAGCCGTAAGTCCAGGTACCTGCGATCGCGCTCAGTAATGTGACCGCCACAGCCAGGTACCCGCTTCCTATCTGCGCGAAAAGCGGTCCCGGGCAAGCGCCGGTGATCGCCCAGCCGAATCCAAACATCAGTCCGCCGTAGATCTGACCCTTGTTAAATACTTTATCCTGAATGTAAACCTGCTCACCGGAAAGGGTCTTGATATTGAATTTCCTGATCAAAAAAACCGAAAGCAGCCCCACTGCCACTGCCGAGCCGATTACACCGTACATGTGAAATGAGTCGAGCCTGAACATTTCCTGAATGCGGAACCAGGATATAATCTCTGCCTTTACAAACACGATCCCGAATAGCACACCCACAAAAAGGTATTTTAGCTTTGCGGCAAAAGTTTCCTGCGACTGCTGCTGATTTGCGCCGTCGGCATTATTCGTTTTGATTGCCTGCGTTTCCATATTTTCCATTACCTGACGAGTTCAAGCAAAAAAGGAAGAACCAGGTGTGTACACGCAAAACCTCCGGCCATAAAGCAGATCGTTGCAACGAGTGAAGGCCACTGTAAGCTGGCGAGGCCCATAATGGAATGCCCTGAGGTGCAGCCTCCCGCGTACCTCGTCCCAAAACCAACCAGAAACCCGCCTAAAACAAGGAAAATGAAGCCTTTGGGCGAGAATATGTAGTCTATCGAAAATAAGTCCGCCGGCATCAACCCGGAAAAGTCTGTGATCCCGAATGATGCAAGTGTAAATTTCGTGTTTGCTGAAATAGCAACAGGCTCCGGGTTGGAAAGAAAGAATGTCGCCAAAAAGCCACCCAGCGCGATACCAGCTACGAAAAAGAGATTCCACGTCTCTTTGCGCCAATTGTATTTGAAGAAAGAAATGTCAGCCGGGATTACCGCCGCGCAGATATGGCGCAACGATGAGGAGATACCAAACGATTTATTTCCCAAAAGCAGCAAAGTCGGAACAGTAAGTCCGATCAAAGGCCCCGCCACATACCACGGCCAGGGTTTCCGGAGGATTTCAATGAGGTCTGACATTTCTATTGCTTAAAAATTTACACTCCGACATTAATGGTTCGCATTTTCCAGCACCGGTACATTCGTTTTTGAAACTGCTCCGTAGCCTCCTTCGATATTTACAACATCGTCGATCCCGCGGGATTTGAGAATGGAGGCGGCGATCATGGAACGGTACCCGCCGGCACAATGAATATACAGCTTTTGATCTCTTGGAAATTCCTCCATCAGATCATTAATATAGTCCAGCGGGAGGTTCTTGGCACCTTCTATGTGGCCTGCATTAAACTCGTCGGGCTTGCGTACATCGATAATTTCCAACGCTCCGTCTGCAAAGTCGCTTTCAAATTCACCCGCAGAAATGGATACGATAGAATCAACTTCCTTCCCTGCATCTGCCCAGCTTCTGAAGCCTCCATCCAGATACCCGATCGTGTGATCGTACCCTACCCTGGCCAGCCGCGTGATGACTTCCTCTTCCTTGCCGGGTTCCGTAATGATGAGCAACTCTTGTTTCAAGTCGGGAATGAGCGCGCCAACCCAGGGAGCAAAACTGCCCTGAATGCCGATGTTAATGGAATTTGGGATAAAACCTTTTGCAAAATCATCCGCACTCCGGGTATCCAGGATCAATGCGCCGGTACTGTTGGCTGTTGCTTCAAATGCTTCGGCAGAAAGCGCCTGGTCGCCGCGTTCGAGCACGTCGTCGATGCTTTCGTAACCGTCACGGTTCATTTTTACGTTTTTGGGGAAATATTGCGGTGGCTCGGTCAGCCCGGCAGTTACCTCTTTAATGAATTCTTCTTTGGTCATATCAGCCCGCATTGCGTAATTGAAGCGTTTCTGATTCCCGAGCGTGTCTGATGTTTCCTTACTCATATTCTTGCCGCAAGCCGAACCTGCACCGTGTGCAGGATATACAATTACCTCGTCGGGAAGCGGCATGATCTTCTCGCGCAGACTGTCGAAAAGCATTCCCGCAAGATCGTCCATGGTCAGGTCGCACTTTTGCGCGAGATCGGGTCGGCCCACGTCTCCGATAAACAGGGTATCCCCGCTAAACAATGCGACCGGCTTACGATTTTCGTCCAAAAGCAGGTAACAGGTTGATTCCAGCGTGTGCCCGGGCGTATGCAGTACCTGGATAGTCACATTTCCAAGCTGAAATTCCTCCCTATCCTTAGCAATATGTGCTTCAAAGCCCGTTTTCGCACCCGGACCGTAGATGATCGGCGCGCCCGTCTTTTCGGATAAATCCAGGTGACCGGACACAAAGTCGGCAT
>NZ_JBHYGF010000217.1:1805-7308 GCF_051859145.1 Dyadobacter sp. | reverse complement strand
GTTTTCAATTTTTACAAGTTCGGAGAGCTGATCGTAGATCGTGTCAAAAATCAGGACATCAGGATTCCGTTCCAGTAGAAAGTCCAGTCTTGTTTTGTCAGAGACATTTTCCAACCTGAAAAAATCAGGCTGGAAAATGTTGCTCAAACGCTCCGCATATTTGTGGCTGCACTTTACCATTGTATTCATGAACATTGATTAAAAAGGATGATCAAGCGAAAGACGGCATTTGCTGGTCAGCATTGGTTTTTGCGAAGAAATTGTCGCCTAATACACCGACCCCGTATCTGCACACAATACCTGCAAGAATAGCCTGGTTGGTTTGTTTTTGGGAAATGCGCTCCACCGAAGACAGAACCGCCCCGGAAAATTTCGGGAATTTGAAGCCGGGATAACCAACTCCGTTTTGTCTTACGGTAACCCCCTCTAACATCGGCAAAAGATCTGCATGGAACTTCACCGAGCTGGTCGAGCAGGAGTAAAGGCAGTACTTAGCATTGTCGAGGATCGAAATCCCGACCGCGGCCAGCATGGCGAACCTGCATAAACCCAGGCCGCGGAATTCGTCGGCTACTGCAACCCGGCTTAGCTCAACAGTCGCATCTTTATAGTCAGGGTGTGTCTGATAATCCAGGTCAAATGCATATTCTGTTGGCAGAGCATTTGAAAAGTCAGGCTTGATTTGCAGATCAAATTGGTGATTAATAGTTTGCAAATGCTTTTGAATGGCTGTATTAACCTGTCTTTTGACGACCCTGATTGTCGCAATCTGTTTCGCTCCGCAATATATTCCGATCAGGTTTGCTTTCCAGTCGCTGGGCAACAAGTCGTACCGGTTATCGGTGTATTCGTTGGAATATTCCTTTTTGTAGACTGCTCTTCTTAAAGCAAGGTGATCAATGATATCCGCCTCACTTGTAAGTTCTCTGAGTTCGAAGTTTTCGATGAGATAGTGAAAATTAAATGCCATCGTAGTGCAATGTTAAAGGTGACTATCACAACTCCTTGAAAGAAGCCTCATACAACTGCGCCAGCACTGCAGGATTGGTAATCTGGCTGTGTGTGGATGTTGCAAATACAGCTACCTGCACCTTTCCGAAATCCATGATCATCGCTTCGCAATTATTCTCCGCTCCTTTTTTCCAGTAATAAATGCTCTTTTTACCCGCAAAACTTCCGTCAAAACCAAGTAGCTGGGATTTCATTCTGTTGAGGTTATCGAAGCTGACAATCCTGAACTGGGCCACCGCTGATTGTAGTTTGGCAAATTGCTCTGCACTCATATACAGACCTGTAACTCCGCAATCAACCAGGTGCAATTCCTTTGAAGTGCCCGGCTCATCGCCTTTTTTGGTAGGGTATCCTTTGTTGGCTTGCGAAGATGGAATAGAGC
Organism: Dyadobacter sp.; assembly: GCF_051859145.1. Classification (GTDB taxonomy): domain Bacteria; phylum Bacteroidota; class Bacteroidia; order Cytophagales; family Spirosomataceae; genus Dyadobacter. The sequence goes on along the minus strand of NZ_JBHYGF010000217.1, from coordinate 5,915 downwards.
CTTTTTCGTTCCAGCCGCCCCAGTCGATTACACCTGCATTCGCCAGACCAGCCGCCGTAAATACATTTGCTCTCACATAAGCGCGGAACTGTTCGCCGTATTCGATAAAGTTGTTATCCGACTGTTCCAACTTGTTCAGTTTTGTACTGTTTCCTTGCGCAGCCAGTTTTTTCGCTTCCAGATAGGGGAGTATTACGCCCAGCAAAAGGTAGTTCACGTCGACATTCTGAACAGTTTTAGATTCGAAAACAGCATTGTTTACCTTGCCGGTTACTGTAAGTGACAGCTTGTGATAATCGTTGTAATCGATCAGTCCCGTCCTGTGCGCCAGCAGCCTTTCAAAGGTAAGCGTCTTGAATTCCTTGCTTGGTTTCCAGTATTTAGGCAGGTAAGGCCACACCGCAGAACCCAGGTCTACTTTATGTTTTTGAAGGGCGTGGATCATCGCGACGGCCGTTACATACTGGCTAACAGTAGAAATCTCCTGTTTTATAATTGCGCCGTGGAGCTGCATAGGTGTGTCAACATGCTTGCGCGCAAAACCATCACCACCATTAGATACATAATAAGGAACGCCGTCATTATAAATCGTGTAGCCAAATCCGGCTACGAGTGGGTCCATGTAGTCTTCTATTTTTTGGGCAAACACATGATGATCAAATTTGGTAGGAACGCCGAACTTGGCTGCGCGCGTCGAATCTGCGGCTTTTTCAGTCGTAACCTGCTCCGACAGCAGCTCGTCTTCACGGCAGCTGGTAGCAAACAGGGATGAGAGTAAAACAAAACAGAATGTGCCGGATTTTAAAAATCGATTTTTCATCTTGAGTAAATTGAGAATTTTGATTGATGGTATGGATATAATTGACTTGGGTAAGCGGGACTAGTTCATGCAGAGCGCTGACTGCGCCGGGGATAGTGCACTATGGATTTTGAGGAATAGGTTAATGCCCAGCGGCTCCTGTTCTACGGTTATATTCGCTGGATGTACACCCGCTTCCATGGAGAGCCGGACGAGTTCTTCGGGGCTTCTGCGGATCAGGAACCATTCGCCGAAAATCTCCATATAACCCCTGCTAGGATTGTTTTCTGAAAAATTTCCGATCAGGATTTCTCCGCCAGGTTTGAGAAAAGTAAGCAGCCTTTTAACGGCCAGAATAAAAATGCGGTCTTCAAAATAATCAAACAAACCAGCCGACCAGATCACATCATACTTCTCAGCTCCTGAGAAGCGCAGGATGTTTTTTTTGCAAAAACGAACCTGGTCTTTAAACGGCTCACAAAGGTTGCCTGCAAAGGAAATTGCATCCGCATCAATATCCACGCAGGTAGTTTTGAGCATATCCGGGTCAATCGTTTGATAAAGCTCGAAAAGGTCCCGTGCCGGGCCGCTGGCTACATTCAGCAAGTTGAGCGGCGACTTGCGGTCTTTCAGTTTTGTCAGCAATTTATCTTTAAAGAAAGCTTTCCGGTTGCGCACTGCCTCCGTGGCCGCATGGTAGTGAAAGTACCGGTCCCATTTTTCGTAGTCGGGATGGTTGAAACTGTCATAGGTGTAGATCATATCGATCAGCGCATAGTCGCCTGCATAGCCCAACGGTTTGCGGTATACGTAGCCATAAATGGAATTTGCCAGAAACTCATTATCAAAAACGCTTTGCAGAAAAGTTGTTTCCATTTCTCCTATCATCCCATTTTGCTTCATGCGATACAGCTGCTGCATGATCTGGTCGATAAGCGGATAATCTTGTTCATCGGGTCCGCCAGTTGCCAGCATTTGCCGCAGCACGGAGATCGTTTCTGACTTGAAGCCGAGGCCTTTTTTGCTCTGAGCGGAGACATAGTTCTCCTGTTCTGCATCCGCGATGGATGCGAAGTTGAGGTTGTTCATTGTTTGAATTTTACGTGTGAGTAAATATTAGCCTGATATTGCAGGCGGTTTAAAGCACAGGTTCTGCGTTTCTGACTTTACCGGCCAGGTATTTTTTAGCTTCTTCCGCATCGTCAAGCCAGGGAAACAATGCTGGCGGGTGGTTGAAACCATTTACAAAATCGGAAGCGATTTCGGGATTTTGCGCAGCTGCGCTGAGTACTTCCACCACGTGCGGCTGCGCGGGCGCCAGGAATATGTCCGAGAATCGGTTTGTGTATTTTGAATACTCCCAGAATGTTTCAAAAGTCTCGCTCATCCAGGTCACATCAAAAGGTTTGTCGCCTCTTGCGATAATTGCTTTGGCATACACATTCGCCATTTTGGAAGCATTATTACCTCCCTGTCCAACGATAGGATCATTTAAAATAACGGTATCACCAACACCCAGGACTGCGGCAGTCGAATTGAGTTGAACAACCGGCTTGCGTACAACCGGCGTGAATGAACCTTTCAAAAACGCATTATCAGCGATTACTTCTGCATTGGCGAAGGCGGGGTAACGCCAGGGCAGCAGCGTGCGGATCATTTCTTTGGCTTTTGCCAGCAGCTCGGAGGCGGTCGTCGCTTCATCGAACACATCCATTGGTCCGCCGGGAATGCTTTCGATCAGGATAAAAGCGCATTGAATATCATCTTTTTGGTAAAAAGGCGCCGTAATGATTTCTCCGCCGCCCATCAGCGCATCCAGCGTAATGGAAGTGAATTTGGTTTTGTCAGTTTGTTCAAAATCATTGATATGCAGCTGAACGAGTTTACGGGCAGGTTTTTCATGTGTGGAGCGCTGCTCATCCTTTGTAAAAAGTCTGGCAAGCGGACCTTTGCCTGAGGATACAATCACCAGATCGAATTGCGCTGTGCATTCGAGCAGATCAGAAGGCGTGGTGTCGCTCACTACAAACTTGCCTCCCAGCTTTTCAAAAAGCTTGATCCACTGGTAAAATTTAAGCCGCTGATCGATCGATACGCCTGGCTTGCTGGTGCGTGATTTGATCCCGAAAGCGAAGTTCCCGTCCGGTTTACCGAAGTTGATATTGAAACCTGTGGAATGGTAAGCTGTGTCATTCCAGAAATCAAGACCAAGCTCGCGTTCCAGTTGCAGCGTGTCGTGAAAAAGATAGGTTGCTCCCGTCGGCGGACCGTTGAAAATCTCTTCGGCAGAACGTTCTGAAATGATCGTCACGTCGTACCCGCTTTTGACAAGTCTGATCGCCAGGTGTAGCCCCGACTGTCCTGCTCCCATGATTGCTATCTTTCTCATTGCGCTGTGTTTTTGCATTTGATTTTTGAACACGACAAAGGTAATGCGGCACGAAGGGGCCAAATTGAAAGAAGTCCTTAAAAAGTATAAAAAATTATAAAAATCGGCTTGGCGGATTTGTTGATACTGATTGAAAGTCAGACTTTGCAGGACTTTGATATACACAGCATTAAGACACTCGCGACCTCTGCTATGATAAACATTCAGGAATACCGGATCTTACATGAATTGCATAAAGAACTGCATAAATCAACGGTACGCGCCGAAGATGCAGCGACCGGAAAACTGCTGATTTTAAAGGTTGTTCCTTTCAATGGTGTTCACGATACAGCTGGTCAGGAAATCGGGCAGGAATTTGAACTTGGCAGCAGATTTACATTCAGCCGGATATTGAACTACCACAGAATGCAGCGGCCGGAGAACTTCCTGGTGCTTGAAATGGAAGATTATGAAGGCTACAACCTGGAAACGTATTTATCAGAAAACCAGCCCACAATTGCTTCTGCGCTGAAAATTGCATTGTCTTTAACACAAATCATTGAAGAGCTGCAATACCACCAAATCGTCCATCCGGATCTCCGGCCCGCGCATTTTTTGGTCAATGCAAATACATTTGAAATCCGGTTGGCTGATCTGAGCTGCGCGGTTTTAAAAGAGAACTCAGGCCAAGTTACCCGGGCAAATACTTCCCTGGCTGCATTGCAATTTATGTCGCCCGAGCAGAGCGGACTCATGGATATTCCGGTTGATTTCCGATCGGATTACTACCATTTGGGCGTGATGTTCTACCAGCTTTTCACCGGTGTTTTGCCTTTTGAAAATGCAGATCCAAATGAGCTTGTGCATGCGCACATGGCGCGGTCGGCGGCGAGCCCATCAGAAGTTAATCCCGCCATTCCGGCTCCGGTTTCGGAGCTTATTC
>NZ_JBHYGF010000217.1:0-1778 GCF_051859145.1 Dyadobacter sp. | reverse complement strand
TTACCAAACCACAGCCGGTATCAGGCGCGACCTTGCACGCTGCGAGGCTGAATTGCAAAAGGTAGTCAATGCATTACCATTTCAAATTGGCGGACATGACACTCCCGGCCGGTTCAATCTTTCCAATCAGCTTTTCGGCCGGGATCAGGAGCTAGACACATTGACAACAGCCTTCGGGCGCATTGGCGAGCGCAACGAAATGGTGCTGGTTTCAGGGAATTCGGGGATCGGCAAATCTTCGCTGATCCGCGAGCTGCAAAACCGGGTGGAGACTGAAAACGTGCTGTTTATCACCGGAAAGTTTGACCAGTATGTTCAGAACATTCCTTTCGAGGCGATTATACAGGCTTTTAAAGAGCTGGTCTGCAAGATTTCCAAAGGTGACCAGGGCTGCTGGAAAGCACAGATACTGGACGCGGTGGGTGTTTTTGGACAGATTATTATTGATGTAATCCCCGACCTGGAAAAGATCATCGGTACCCAACCGCTTGTCGAGCCTTTGACGCCCGTTGAGGCGCAGAACCGTTTTGTAAATGTCTTCACGCAGTTTATTAATGTATTTACCAGAAAAGAACACGCGCTGGTCATTTTCCTCGACGATCTGCATTGGGCTGATCCTTCCAGTTTGCGGTTTCTGGGTCGGGTTACCTATTCCGTGGAAGGCTCCAATCTGCTCATTATAGGTACGTACCGCGACAATGAATTGACCGAAAATCATCCGCTGCGCGCTGCATTAAAGGATATGGACGCGGCGGCCGCTGGTTTGACCCAACTCACATTGTATCCATTGCAGTCTGTCGACATTACAGAAATGGTATCCGATACATTTTCCTGTCCGCCCAACATCGCCGCACAGCTCGCCGACGTGGTGCTCACCCGCACGCTGGGAAACCCGTTTTTTGTTTCCGAAACGATCAAAGACTTGGTGGCGAATGGACTGGTAACATACAGCAGACAGCAACATAAATGGACCTGGGACCAGCAGGAAGTAGCAGGCTACGCATTGTCTGGAACATCGCAGCAGTTACTCACTTCCAAAATCCAACACCTGGCCGAGCCGGCGCGGCAGGCTTTGGTTACCGCATCCTGCATTGGTTCGGATTTCGATCTGGTCATGCTTTCGGCATTGAATGATAAAACACCGCAGGAAACGGCGGAAGATTTGCGCGAGGCGGTCACCGAAAATTTATTGCGCCTCTCGGCCGATCGCGGAAATGAACAGCAATTTCTGACATCGAAACGCTACCGTTTTGTCCACGATCAGGTGCAGCAGGCAGCTTACAACCTGTTGTCGACCGAATTGCGGGACGAAATGCACGTGAATATCGGCTACTTTTTGCTGGAAAGACTGTCAGCCGCCGAGCGCCATGATCAGCTTTTTGAGGTCGTAAACCACCTCAATCATCACCCGAAAAACTTTTCACAACCCGAGGAGCGGCATAAAATTGCAGGATTGAATTTAGAAGCAGGCAAAAAAGCCAGATCCTCCGCAGCCTATTCCGTGGCTAAGGCATATTTCAGGATTGGACAGGAAATGCTGGTAGATGAAGACTGGACAAATGCGTATCAGCTTACATTCGACCTGCACCTGCATCTGGCCGAGAGTGCCTACCTCGCCGGCGACGCGGCAACTTGTATGAGCGTTGCTGAATTGGCATTAGATCACACAAAGAACGCGTCCGACCGGATCGAGCTTTATCACACCCAGATCCAGAGCCTGATATTTCATGAGCAGCACCTGGCGGCTATCACACTCTCATTGAAGGTGCTAAAAGGTT
>NZ_JBHYGF010000216.1:6603-7327 GCF_051859145.1 Dyadobacter sp. | reverse complement strand
ATTTACAGGCTACCTCGCCGCCGCTGCCAAATCTCCAAAAACGCCGACAGTGAAAGTTTTGATGCTGCGTGAGGCGATGAACCTGGCGAAGACGGACGCGCAGAAAGAAGCGATTCTGAAAGAATTGGCAAGATACCGCACGTTCAATGCACTGCTGTTTGCCGGAAAATACCTGGATCAACCGGCTACCCAGCAAGCTGCTGCACAAGCCGTAACCAGCATTGCATTGGCCAATAAAGACATTTATGGCACGGAAGTGCGCGAAATTATCACCAAAGCAATCGCAGCATTGAAAGACGGCGATTACCAGAAAGAAGCAATCAAGAAACACTTATCTGAACTACCTACAGGAGAAGGATTTGTCTCTTTGTTTAATGGAAAAGACTTATCCGGCTGGAAAGGTTTGGTTGAAAATCCGATCGCCCGTGGCAAAATGAGCGCGGATACATTAAAAGCGAGACAGGCAAAGGCGGACGAAATCATGAAAAAAGGCTGGTATGCCAAAGATGGCGAGCTCGTTTTTTCTGGGCACGGCGATAATCTTGCTACTGTAAAGCAGTATGGAGATTTTGAAATGTACGTGGATTGGAAAATCCAGAAAGACGGGGACGCGGGCGTTTACCTGAGAGGTACCCCGCAGGTGCAGATCTGGGATACTTCGCGCGTGGACGTAGGCGCGCAGGTCGGTTCGGGCGGTTTGTACAACAACCAGAAGAACCCGAGC
>NZ_JBHYGF010000216.1:0-6593 GCF_051859145.1 Dyadobacter sp. | reverse complement strand
GGCGACCGTGTTTCGGTGGATCTGAATGGAGAAAATGTGGTTGACAATGTAGTGCTCGAAAATTACTGGGACCGTAACCTGCCCATTTTTGCCAAAGAACAATTTGAATTGCAGGCGCACGGTAATCAGATCAACTACCGCGACGTATATGTGCGTGAGATCCCAAGAAACGAATTTGTTCTGCCTGCCGAGGAGAAAAAGGAAGGTTTTAAAGTGCTGTTCGACGGAACCAACCTGTTTGAATGGGTAGGAAACAAAACGGACTATTTCATTGAAAACGGCGAGCTGGTCGTAGATCCGAAGAAAGGCGGCAGCGGGAATTTGTATACGAAAGATGAGTTCAGTGACTTTGAATTCCGCTTTGAGTTCCAGCTTACTCCCGGCGCCAACAATGGACTGGGTATCAGAACCCCGATGCAGGGGGATGCGGCTTATGTGGGTACTGAAATCCAGATCCTGGATAACGATGCGGATATTTACAAAGACCTGAAAGAATACCAGTACCACGGATCGGCTTACGGGATTATTCCTGCAAAAAGAGGCTTTTTGAAGCCAATGGGCGAATGGAACTACGAAGAAGTGCGCGTGCAAGGCTCTAAGATCAGGGTTACATTGAATGGAACTGTGATCGTAGATGGCGACCTGGCAGAAGCGAGCAAAAACGGTACGCCCGACCATAAAGAACACCCCGGACTTTCCAGGACTTCGGGGCACCTGGGCTTCCTTGGTCACGGTTCTCCGCTTAAATTCAGGAATATCAGGATCAATGATCTCACGAAAGTGCAGCCCGCGCCTGTGGTAGAAAAGAAGAAAGGAAAAAAGAAAAAGTGAAGCCTTATAAGCAGCACCGATTTTTTTGAAAAAAATTTAAAAAATGCCCAGACTAATCAGTGTGGGCATTTTTATTTAGCTTTGGTATAATGATCGTAAAATGGAAAAGGAAGAAGTAAATAACTATCCTTTCGCCCTTGATAAGGTTGATTTGATATAAACCTTAGTTCATTTTTGTCAATTAAAACAAATGAAAACCAGAAACCTTACTTTAAGTGCCTTTCTAGTAGCTGCACTTGCATTTTCTTCCCAGGCGCAACATTCCCTTACCCAGATCTGGTCTTCCGAAGCCAAGCTTCCTGTTCCTGAATCTGTACTTTTCAGCAAGCAGGATAAATTGCTGTACGTAGCACTGATAGACGGCAAGCCAGCCGAGAAAGATGGTAAAGGAGGAATTGCCAAAGTTGGCCTCGACGGAAAGATCGTGTCCGCCGACTGGGTATCCGGTTTGAATGCACCCAAAGGAATGGGCATTTACGGCTCTAAGCTTTTTGTAGCAGACGTAACGGAAGTGGTTGAAATTGATATTAAATCGGGTAAAATCGTCAAGAAACATGCGGTTGAAGGAGCCCAATTCCTGAATGATGTAACGATCGATTCGAAAGGCAATATCTACATTTCAGATTCCAGCACAAAAAAGGTCCATTTGATCAAGGACGGACAGGTTTCTACCTACTACGAGGGACTTAACGGACCAAACGGATTGCTGGCAGTAGGAACAGATCTGCTCATTGCTGACAGCGGTTCACTCAAAAAACTCACTTCTTCTAAACAAATCTCCGTGATTGCGGAAGGAATGGATAAAAGTACGGATGGAATAGAGCAGGTAAAACCAGGCGAGTACATTGTATCAAGCTGGGTTGGAATGGTTTATTATGTAAAAGCCGACGGTACCACCGAGAAATTGCTCGATACGAGCGCGGACAAAACCAATTCTGCGGATATCGGTTATGATCCAGCCAAAAAAGTCGTTTATGTGCCTACTTTCGGCAAGAACAATGTAGTCGCTTATCAGCTAAAATAAATATATTTATAACCTTAAAAATCAAATATAAACAGGCGTTTCATGGACATTTTTGTTGGGAGTCTTTCTTTTAAGTTAAAGGAAAGCGAACTGCGTGAAGCTTTCGAAAAATTTGGGAAAGTGAGCTCCGCGAAAATTATCATTGACAAGATTACGCGTCAAAGCAAAGGTTTCGGGTTTGTTGAAATGCCCGATGAGAACGAGGCGAGACTGGCAATCAGCTCGTTGAATGGAGCGGAAATGTATGGCAGGGCATTAGTAGTTATCGAATCCCAGAAGAGAGAACCAAGACCGGGCGGACCAGGCGGAAGTTATGGAGGAAGCGCGGCCCCAAGATCTGACTTTAAAAGAGAAGGCTTTAACCGGCCCAGACCCAACGATACCGATAACAGAAGCGCAGGTGCAAGAGAAAAAGCCAGCACCGGTGGCATAGATGATGAAGACGACGACGATCAGGAAGTAAGAAAACCAGCTCCCGGCACCAGTTTCGGAGGCGGTTTTGGCGGAGGTGGCAGCAGCTTCGGAGGCGGCAGCAGCGATAGATTCCGCAGCCAGGATCGGAAGCCAGGCGGTAATGATCGCGGACATAACGATAGAAACAGCCAGAGTGGAAATAAGGCGAAAGTTGACAGCCGCTACGGAAGAGGTGAATATTCGAAAAAAGGCGGAGGCGGCAGCAAACGCAACTTCGGCAATACTGACGACGACGATAGCTGGTAGGACCCAGAGAAGATAAATAAAAAGCCCGCAGCGTGTAGCTAGCGGGCTTTTTTATGCATTACAAGGTAAGACCAACTGCCTTCTAAGCAGTAGCTCTTACCTTGTTATCCTTGAAGAACAATACGAAAAGAACAAGTACCACAGCCGCGATTGCAGCCGGTACCATCCAAATGCTCGTCCAGTTTTTCACACCTTCAACGGTGTACATATCCGCAACCAGACCAGCCAGCCAGGAGCCAATTCCCATTCCGATCCCGTAAGTAGCAATGGAAATCAGTCCCTGTGCAGAAGACCTGTATTTTTCTCCGGCTTTGCTGTCGGTATAAATTTGTCCGGTTACAAAGAAGAAATCGTAGCACACACCGTGAAGAATGATCGCCATATAAAGCAGCCACTCGCTATTTGAATCACCGAAACCGAATCCGATAAAACGAACAATCCAGGCGATCAAACCAACTACAAGCATCCATTTAACACCCAACCGGCTGAATGCAAGCGGGATCAGCAACATAAATACAACCTCAGAGGCTTGTCCAAGTGACATTTTGTTTTCCACATTCGTCATACCAGAGTCTGTAAGCGACGGGTTGGCCATTGCATAGTAGAAAGAAAGCGGAATGCAAATGAGCAGCGATGAGATGAAGAAAATGGCGAATGAACGATCTTTAAATAACTTGAAAGCATCCAGCCCCAGAATGTCCCCGAATGAAGACTTCGTGCTTGGTTTTGGGGGCGTATTTGGCAGGAAAAACGAATAGACGCCCAGTAATGCAGATGCAACCATGGAAATCTTGAAGATCATCACGCTATCACCAAAACCGTAAAAACCGATGATATTGGACACCACAATCCAGGAAACCGTTCCCATCACGCGGATTGCAGGGAAATCCTTTTCCGAATTGGTAACCTGCTGCATGGCGATCGAGGTCGTAAGTGACATCATCGGTGCAAAAGAAATACAGTAAAGCAGGATAATACCGAAAAAGTTATCCGCACTTGTGACACCTGTAAGAAAATAAAGCAGTACCGCACCGGCAAGGCTCAAAACACCTAAGACTTTTTGTGCAGCAAAATACCGGTCGGCGATCATCCCGACGAAGAATGGAGCAATAATCTGCGCAATTGAAAAAGCGGCATAGGCATTTCCCACTTGTGCCCCGGTCGCATTCAGGGCAGTAAACATGTACTTACTCATTTGCCCATACCATGACCCCCAGATAAAATAGAGGAGGAACATCATGGCCATCAATTGAAATCGCGTTGAATTTTTCATAACATAAAAGGAGCAGGAGATTGGTAGGTTAGATAATTGGTAGATTAAGGTTGTTACTTTTTTATAAGCTTTTGGAATTCGTTTAATTTCAAAAGCGCTTCAATGGGAGATAATGTATTCACGTCGATCATGGAAAGCTTTTCTTTCAGCTCTTCTATTTTCGGGTCTGCTGGTTCAAAAATGCTCAGCTGGAAATTGTTTTTTGGAATCTCCCTGACTTTCTTTTTGTGATCCAAAGTCACGTGATCCTTTTCCAGGTGCTGCATGATTTCATTGGCTCTCAGCACAATCGGCTGCGGCATTCCTGCGATCTGGGCTACGTGGATACCGAAGCTGTGTGCACTTCCGCCGGGTTTTAGCTTGCGCAAAAAGATCACTTTATTGTCCACTTCTTTCACCGCCACGTTGAAGTTCTTAATGCGCGGGAAATCCTCGGATAGCTGGTTCAGCTCGTGGTAGTGCGTTGCAAAAAGCGTTTTGGGACGGCAATCGAGCTGGTTATGCAGGTACTCTGTGATTGCCCACGCAATGGAAACGCCATCGTAAGTACTGGTCCCCCGCCCTATCTCATCCATCAAGATCAAACTCCGGTCGCTCAGGTTATTGAGAATACTGGCTGTTTCGGTCATTTCGACCATAAATGTACTCTCGCCGCGGCTCAGGTTATCGCTGGCTCCTACGCGTGTGAATATCTTGTCAACCAGTCCAACAGAGGCAGATTTGGCAGGTACATAGCAGCCCATTTGTGCCATTAAAACAATGAGTGCAGTTTGCCGCAGCAAGGCAGACTTACCTGCCATGTTGGGCCCTGTGATGATAATAATCTGTTGGGAGGAATCATCCAGGTATAAATCGTTGGGAACATAGCTTTCGCCTACCGGCAGCTGCTGCTCGATCACCGGGTGGCGACCGTCACGAATGTCCAAACGATTATCTTCGGTAATTACCGGCTTGACGTAATTGTTTTTCCGTGCTACGATTGCAAAAGAGCTGAGTACATCGAGTGCGGAAATGATAGACGCATTCTTCTGAATTGCATTCACCTGCTCAGTGGCTGCAGTAATCAATTCGCTGAATATCCGGTATTCTATTGTTGCAATGCTATCTTCGGCATTGATGATTTTCTCTTCGTACTCTTTCAGTTCCGGGGTAATATAACGCTCCGCATTCACGAGCGTTTGCTTCCTGATCCACTCGGCAGGAACCTTGTTCTGGTGCGCGTGCGTGACTTCCAGGTAGTAGCCGAAAACTTTGTTATAAGCAATTTTCAGCGAGCTGATCCCGGTACGCTCTATTTCCCGGTTTTGCAGCTGCAAGAGGTAATCCTTGCCTTTATATGAAATGGCATGCAGCTCGTCCAGTTCGGCATCCACCCCTTTTTTAATCATCCTTCCCAAATTGGAAAGCACGGGAGCATCCTCGCGGAGCTCAATTTCTATTTTATTAACCAGCTCCACACAAGGATCAAGCTGATCGGCATATTTCAGCAAAACTTCCAGTTCAGACGACAAAATCACTTCACCAGCCTCGTCCCTTTTCGCTTTCCTTTTTTCTTTTTCAAGAAGCTTATATAAACTCTCTTTGATCGGGGTTATCTGGCTCAAAGATCTTTTAAGCTGAACCAGTTCTTTTGGATTGATCCTCCTTACAGCCACCTTCGAAATCAGACGTTCCAGATCGCCGATCAGTTTGAGGTTCTGCAGAATAGACTCGTGCACACTTTCATGTTTGAGAAAATGGCTGACGATATTCAACCTTTCTTCTATCGGCTGCTTCTCTTTGAGCGGCAAAACCATCCATTTCCTCAACAAGCGCGCTCCCATTGGAGTCACAGTCTGGTCAAGAATCTGGATCAGCGGAACTCCGCCCTCCTGCTGGGGATAAACAAGTTCGAGGTTACGGACTGTAAACCGGTCGAGCCATACGTACTTTTCTTCTTCCAACCGCGTAATGCGGCCGATATGTGCTACTTCCTTATGTTCAGTTTCTTTGAGATAATGCAGTATCACGCCGGCTGCCACAATACCGAGCGGCAATGTTTCTATCCCGTAACCTTTCAGGGTTGTGGTTTGAAAATGCGTGGTGAGTTGTTCGTAGCCGTAATCAAAACCAAAACACCAATCCTCTAACTGGAAAGTATGGTATTTTCCACCAAAAAGCTGACCGAATTCCTGCTTGAATTTCTTGCAGAAAAGTACTTCCGAAGGCGAGAAGCCTTGCAGCATTTTGTCAATGTAAGCCGCATTTCCCTGCGAGGTCATGAACTCCCCCGTCGAAATATCGAGAAATGCGATCCCGTACTGGTTATTATCCCCGCAATGCACAGCTGCGAGGTAATTATTCCGGCGGGTATCAAGTACATTATCGTTGTAGGAAACACCTGGCGTAACCAGTTCAGTTACCCCTCTTTTAACAATACCTTTCGCCATCGCCGGATCTTCCAGCTGATCACAAATGGCCACACGCTCGCCGGCGCGTACGAGTTTGGGTAAATAGTTATCTAATGAATGGTGTGGAAAACCGGCCAGCTCTTCGTGTGAGCCGCCATTGTTCCGGCGGGTAAGTACAATGCCGAGGATCCTGGACGCACGTATCGCATCTTCCCCGAAAGTTTCATAAAAATCACCAACCCTGAAAAGCAACAATGCCCCCGGGTACTTCGCTTTAATCTGATTATATTGTTTGTTAAGCGGGGTTTCTTTATGTGCCTTTGCCAATTATCAGCCTTATTTTAAGAACAGGTAT
>NZ_JBHYGF010000215.1:0-7365 GCF_051859145.1 Dyadobacter sp. | reverse complement strand
TTAAGCCCAGGTCCGCCGATGATACTTGGATCAAACCTGGTAAAGTAGGTAGCCGCCACAATACTATTACAAAAAAAAGCCTTACAGATATGTAAGGCTTTTTGCATTTGTGCCCAATTTGATCCACTTTATCCTTCTACATTATACTGATTAAAACCTAAGAGTGGACTCTCTTACAATTAAGTGGCAGGGTAATAGGATCTCCTTGACTGATTTAGTTTCGGATTTACTTACAAGTTGATTAATGATGAGCTCGCAGCTACTTTGACCGATCTTAAATGCAGGTTCTGCGATAGTTGACAGTGTTGGAGAGATTATTTCTCCCATTGAATCATTAGTGAATCCGATAACACCAACCTCAGCTCCAACGGCAATACCCCTTCTTCTCAATTCTAAAATAGCACCTATCGCTTTCCGATCGTTTGCAGCGAAGATTGCATCTGGTCTATCAGCTGTTTGGCTAAATAGCCTATCCGTATCTGACTGACCATCCTGGCGAGAAAATCCTGAGGAAACTTCTTTACTATATTCAATGCCAAATTGTCGAAGAGCAGACATATAGCCTTTTATTCGGTTCTGAGTCAATAATAGGTTGCTTGGACCTGTGATGTGTGCGATCTTTCGGTAGCCACAGGAAAGTAGGTGTTCAACAGCCATAAAAGCACCATTATAATCATCCTGCATCACTTTTGAAAAGCCTGCCTCTGCAATCACACGGTCGAAGAACACGACTGATATTCCTCTTTCACTAAGCTCCTGTAAATACTTGTGAATGCGGGTTTGTGATGAGATGCACACCAACAGTCCATCTATGTGATTAAATGGCAGTTCAGCTATAAGTCTCTCCTCAATTTCAGCCGAATCGTTTGTCAGGTAGAGAATGAGATTATATCCGTGTAAATTTGCCGTTTCCTGGATTCCTGTTATAACCGTTGAAAAGTAATCGTTAGTTATCGTGGGAATCAAAACTCCGATGTTTCGGGTATGACGTTTCACAAGATTAAGTGCATTCAAATTGGGTTTGTAGTTTAACTTTTTCGCAACTTCCAAAACCTGCTCTCTCGTTTCCCTGCTTACATCATATGTATCACGCAAGGCACGTGAGACCGTAGCAACCGAGATATTGAGTTCCCGGGCGATATCCTTGATAGTACTTGACCTTCGCTGCACTTGCTATCGATTATCAGATGTGTATAACAGGAAGAATAACCAAGGGTACTTTATACCCGCCGTTATCGTAAACGTTCTCGTTAATATTTATCACAATCCATTATTAGTCACTCCTTCAATCATGTAAATTGTTTTCGATATACATCGATCGACTATATGAAAATAGGATTGCCAATCTGAGACTAACTAGCTTACGCATTCGGGTAAATCATTTCCTAAGCACCAATACCATCATGAAAAAACGAGATTTCCTGAAACTTTCCGGCCTGGGTATAGCCGCCGGTGTAACTCCTAACTTTACTGTTAAAGCAGAACAAGCCACCACAACTGAGAGGAAGACACCGCTCTTCAATATGTCAGGGTACGCCGCCCCAAAAATTGACACAGTTCGCATTGCCTACCTCGGTTTGGGAAACAGAGGCAGTGGTGCAATAAAGCGGATTATTCATCTTGAAAATGTCGAAGTAAAGGCCCTTTGTGATATCCGAAAGGAAAACGTGAATGAAGCAGCGAAGGTTTTTGAGAAATCAAATTCTAAACCGGCCCTTTATTCAGGAAGTGAAGATGAATGGAAGAAGGTTTGCGAAAGGGATGATATTGATCTGATTTACATATGCACCCCGTGGAGCCTTCACACTCCGATGGCCTTGTACGCAATGGAGCATGGAAAGCATGTAGCTGTTGAAATTCCTGCCGCTACAACGGTAGAAGATTGCTGGAAGCTGGTCAGAACTTCGGAGAAGACAAAGAAGCATTGTATGATGCTTGAAAACTGTTGCTACGATTTCTTCGAACTGCTTACGCTGAATATGGCTCGACAAGGATTCTTTGGAGAGATTGTTCATGTAGAAGGTGCATACATTCACGATATTTTCGAATCTCTTTTTCAGAAAGATAAACGCTATGACTTATGGCGCTTAAAAGAAAACCAGCGTAATGGTAACCTGTATCCAATGCATGGTCTTGGTCCGGTAGCGCAGGTGCTTGATATCAATCGCGGTGATAAAATGGATTACCTGACATCCATGAGCAGCAACGATTATATGCTGCAAGCAAGAGCAAATGAATTGGCCGCGAAAGATCCTGACTTTAAGAAGTATGCAGGAAAATCGTATAGGGGAAATATGAATACGACCATTATCAGGACGAACAAGGGAAGAACAATCATGCTGCAACACGATGTCTCTACGCCCAGACCCTATTCCCGTTTACACCTCATCAGCGGAACCAAAGCCACTGCTCAGAAATATCCATTGCCTGAAGATGGAACTCAGGGCCGCATTTCACACGGACATGAATGGATCAAACCGGAAGAATTCAGAAAGCTGGAACAGCAGTATCAGCCTGAAATTGTTAAGCGAATCGGCGAACTTGCCAAGAAGGTGGGCGGGCACGGCGGGATGGATTTCCTGATGGACTGGCGGTTAATTGATTGCCTGCGAAATGGACTTCCATTGGATCAGGACGTGTACGATGCAGCCTCATGGAGCGTGATATCGCCATTATCTGAATGGTCAGTAGCAAATAGGTCCAACAGCATCGATATTCCTGATTTTACTTCCGGGGCGTGGAAAGGCAACCAGCCCGTAGATATTACTTTGGCAATAGGAGGTAATACAAAGGTCAAATCCTGAATTTTCGTACTTAGATTTAATCAGCATTGTAATGAAAATAAGCATCGGCCAGACAGATAAGGAACTTGGCTTAATGGCGGGGAAGAAAGCAGCGAATATTATTCGCAAAAGTATTGAGGAAAAGGGCTTTGCAAACATCATTGTTGCCACCGGCACCAGCCAGTTTGAAACTTTAAACCAGCTGATTTCGGAGCCTGACATAGATTGGAGCAAGGTAACTATGTTCCATTTGGATGAATACATTGATTTGCCTGAATCGCATCCCGCCAGTTTTCGCAAGTATTTGCACGAACGTTTTCTTGAAAAGTTACCTTCATTGAAGGCAGCGTACCTGATCAATGGAGAAGGTGACGCAGATGAAGAAACAAAGCTTCTTGATGAGATTATCAGCAAGCATCCTATTGATCTTGCCCTGGTGGGAATTGGAGAAAATGGCCACCTTGCATTCAATGATCCTCCCGCGGACTTTGACACAGAAAAACCTTACCTGATCGTCAATCTGGATGAACCGTGCCGACGCCAGCAAATGGGTGAAGGCTGGTTTGGCACACTGGAAGAAGTGCCGCTGCAAGCGATAAGTATGTCGATCAGGCAAATCATGAAATCTGCACATATAATTTGCTCAGTGCCTGATCAGCGCAAAGCGGTAGCTGTACGGGACTGTCTTGAAAATGAGGTAAGTAACTTGTTTCCAGCCAGCATTTTGCAACTCCATTCCGATTGTGTATTTTATCTGGATAAAAGCTCTGCAAGCCTGCTCGCGAGCTCAGAAGTCCAGAACCTTACCTGAACCTACGAATGGAACCAAAAACGCTTTACGCCCCGGCAGAACAGGCTATTCCTGTCAGAAATACCAGACTAGCTTCTATTGACGCACTGCGCGGATTTGATATGCTGATGATTTCAGGAGGCGGTGCCTTTATCTTTCTGCTGAAAGGCAAAACGGGTATTCCATTGATAGATGCCGTGGCTGATCAATTTGAGCATCCTGAATGGAATGGATTTACATTCTATGATTTCATTTTCCCATTGTTCCTTTTTCTTGCGGGTACTTCTTTGACTTTTAGTATCCAAAAAGGCTTATCAAAAGGAATGCAGCATTCTGAAATCCGTAATAAGATCTTTGTAAGAATGCTCATTCTGATTGCGCTGGGTATACTTGACAAAAACGCGCCTATCGATGTCTTCAACCCTGCCCATATCAGGTACGGAAGTGTACTTGGCCGTATTGGGCTGGCTACTTTTGTGAGTGCGCTGCTGTTCATGCGATTTAGCTCAGTTCAACGGTTTGGTATAGCTATCGCCACGTTGGTTTTATACTATCTTGCATTAAAGCTCATTCCGGTACCAGGCTACGGCGCCGGCGATTTGTCATTTGAAGGAAATCTTGTAGGTTGGTTTGATCGGACTTTTATGCCGGGTAAACTCAAACAGGGTACTTACGATGAACTTGCATTATTGACACAATTTCCCGCGATTTGTCTTACGTTATTCGGCACGATTGCAGGAGATACGCTGTTGAAAGCTGCTCCTGAAAATCAAAAAGTGACAAGGCTATTCTTACTTGGACTTGCGGGCATTGTGCTTGGTCTTGTCTGGAATTTGATATTTCCGATTAACAAACATTTATGGTCGAGCTCATTTATCATGCTCACTTCCGGGCTCGCATTTGTATTCCTTGCCACTTTCTATTGGATAATTGACTTAAAGGGTTTTTCCAAATGGGCTTTTTTCTTTCAGGTTATTGGAGTGAATTCTTTGGTTATTTACCTGGCGGTCAGGTTTGTGAACTTCAATGCATCTTCCAAGCTACTATTTGAGGGATTTTACAAATATGCGCCTGAAAAATGGCATGAGGTTTACAATGCGCTGGGCGGGTTCGTGCTGGTTTGGCTTTTTCTTTATTTTCTGTACCGCAATAAGATTTTTGTCAAAGTATAATTTGTATGGAATCAAACGCGAACGAAGATCCGGCTGGACAAATAGGACGAAGGAATTTTATTGCAGCAATGCTCGGGACAGCCACGCTCCCACATCTTTTGGAAATGCAAAATCAAGCACCTGTTTTATCAAAAGCCAATAATTTACCTGCTATGCCGGAGAAAAGTGTGATCGGACATTATGGTCAATGGGCCAATGCATTGCAGCCCAAAGTGCCGAACCTTTCTTACCGAAATAATAAGTACAAAGACCTGAAAAGCTGGCAACAGGAAGCGATAGCAAAAACCAGGGAGCTCGTCGCCAGTCCACCCAAACCAGGTATGCCTAAGGTGACTGTCGAGAAAAAATATGTTTTTGACGGGCTTGAAATAGAAGAGCTATCGTGGGAATTGGGTTACGGGCGACCAACTAAGGCCGTTTTCCTCAAACCGCAGGGCGTAACCAAACCATTGCCCGCGGTGCTCGGGCTGCACGATCACGCTGGTATGAAGTATTTCGGTTACCGTAAAATTGTGAAAACGTCGGAAGATCAACATCCGATCCTTAAAGAACATCAGCAATCAGATTATGGTGGTAGAGCCTGGGCCAATGAACTTGCTCGATCAGGATATGCAGTTTTGGTGCATGATACTTTTGCATTTGGCAGCAGGCGGGTACACTACGATGATGTAGAAGGCCTCAACTGGGGCGGCGTAGATACCACAGGGAAAACCGACAAGGATCCTGAAAAACCAGAGCATATAGAAGCGTATAATGCGTGGTCGTCAGAGCATGAACATGTGATGTCCAAGTCACTATTCTGCGCCGGGACAACTTGGCCGGGCGTTTTCCTGTCCGAAGATCAGGTTGCACTGGATATTTTAAGTGCAAGAAAAGAGGTTGATCCGAAGCGGATAGGCTGTTGCGGATTGTCAGGCGGTGGTCTGCGTACGGTATATCTTGGCGGACTGGATTCTAGAATCAAATGCGCGGTTTGTGTGGGCTTTATGACAACCTGGTCGGATTTGATCCTTAACAGATCTTTCAATCACACCTGGATGACGTACACGCCATTGTTACCGCAATTCCTGGACTTTCCTGAAATTCTTGGTTTGAGAGTACCGTTACCCACTTTGGTTCAAAACAACAACCAGGATCCACTATATACATTACCGGAGATGCAGGAGGCCGACCGCATTCTGACAGACGTATACAAAAAAGCAAATGCGTCGGAAAAGTACGCTGCAAAGTTTTATGATGGTCCGCATAAGTTTGATGCTGAAATGCAGAAAGACGCTTTTGCGTGGCTTGGAAAGTGGCTATCCTAAAAGTTAAGCCAGTTCGTAGCAGACAAGTTTTTAGCTAGATATTTCCCGTATTCCTTGGCGCATCCTTCCAGCATGCGTTTTTTAGTCAGGGGTATCTTTTTAAATGGATACATGTCCAATTGCACACTATCCTTCTTTAAAGTTCTTTTCCAGGTACCTTCCACTTTCCCGTCGATCACGATTGTGGGCATAAACATTCCGTTGTTACCCGGGATAATTTTAGCCCAATGCGCCGGTTCAAGAATGATGGAGCGGTCAGTGTAGCCCAGCATGTACTCGTCGAAGCCAGGGAGCAGGAAAGTTGCCTTTGCAGTTCCCATTTCTATTTGCTCTTGGGAATACCAATAACTTGCTCCATTTACTTCCATGGAGTGCAGCTTGCCCGCATTCAGTTGTAATCCGAGCTTCGCATCTGAAACTTTAAGCCCCGTCCACCACACGAAATCATTCAGAGTAGCAGGACCGTGACTGGTAAAGTAGCGTAAGGTGATCTCGGCGATACTTTCCGTTTCATCCAGCTGTCTTGGACTGGAAACCCATTCGTCTAGCAAAGTATAGGTAGGCTGCTTTTCATTGTGTGTGCCGTGACAAAGTATCCGGGTTTGTGCCAAGTGATTTATGATGTGCATGCCACGTTGCCCGCCGGTTGATACTCCTCCATTTTCAAGTAATGCATATACCTCAGCCCTCGTCATTTGCCTGCCACCAAGCAGCTCGGAAACAATCAGGTCGCGGCTTTTGGCGAAAACATGGTCGTCAAGTTCGAGTTGTTTATACCTGCCTGCCGAACGCGAGATAATCCTGGGTGTGAGCAAACGCAGCATCCAGTGTGCATCTTCTGCCGCCACAAAATGGAGCGTACCGCGCATTGGCCAGGTTCTGACAATAGATTTCTCTGCAATTGCTTTTTCAATAGATTTCTGGGTTCCACCCTGCATTCTCAATGCAATGGAAAACAATGCACCCGCGTGATCCTGTGCCTGAACAGCGCCAAGCCAATGCACAGTTTCTCCCGGCGTGTTAAAACGTGGATTGGAAAGAAGCAAATTACGGAGCCGGAGATTCTGAATATCGCGTATTGTCATTGTACACACGAATTAAGTGCATTCAGGAAAGCTGACGAAGATATGTTTCTGCCCAGCGTAAATCCTCAGGCGTAGTGATTTTGATATTTTCATAAGCTCCGTCAATCAGCTGAATCGGATAACCCTTTGCTTCAAGAACACTCGCACAATCTGTAAAAGTCTCCTGGTATTCGGTTGAAAATGCGTCAGACATCCAGTCGAGGCGGAAAGTCTGGGGAGTTTGTACCA
>NZ_JBHYGF010000214.1:0-7381 GCF_051859145.1 Dyadobacter sp. | reverse complement strand
GGTTCCGCGTTTCGTCCCGGGTGATGGATTTTTACTTTTTCGCACGGGTTTGTTCCAATGTGGGTGATAAAACGGTTTTCAGCTATCTGATCGGTCCGCTGATGGAAGAACGTTTTATGATTTTTCTTGAAGAATACCATAAAATTTACCCTTTGACTGAGCGTGAAGTGCGGTTTATGAAGGAAGCTTACCGGTTTTTTATCCTGAATTATGTGATCAAATACGGAAAATACTTTTTCCACCGGGCTTACTGCGCCAAACTTCAGAAGGAAGCTTACGAGCTGTATTTTCCTTCCATTGAAGGTTTTGATGCCGACAAGATTCTCAAAAGATTAAATATATAGGCTTTTAAGGCCCACTCTTTCACTTCCTTTACTATGGTTCTTGACAATTTCAGATCAGTAATTTCCAAGTACGAAGTCATATTCTTTGACGCATTCGGTGTTTTGAAAACTTACAACGGATTGATCCCCGGCATTGAAAAAACCTTCCAATATCTGAACGATACCGGAAAGGATTTTTATGTTGTGACCAATGATGCATCCCGCAGCCCGGAGCAGCTCGCTGATTCGTACTTGAAAATGGGAATTACCGATGTAACTGCCGACCGGATCATTTCCTCGGGAATGCTCGCGCGGGAGTATCTGGATTACAAATTCCGCGACGGACTGGTAGCCTACGTAGGTACCGACAATTCAGCACATTACATTGAAACGCTGGGCTTGAAAACAATTTCAATCCGCCAGGTAAACCTGGACGATGCGGCGAGTATCAATGCGCTCGTGTTCCTGGACGATGAAGGCTTCGATTGGAATACCGATTTGACTAAAACCCTGAATCTGCTACGCAAACGCAACATTCCAGTGATCGTTGCCAATACGGACAAAACTTACCCTGCCTCAAAAAACCGCCTTTCCATTGCAGTAGGCGCATTGGCAAAAATGATTGAAGATACAATCGGCAGGCAGTTTATCCGTTTCGGAAAACCTGATCCGCAGATGTTTATTTTCGCTTATCAACACATTAAAAACTATCCAAATGTAAGTAAGCGAGATATCCTGATGGTGGGGGATACTTTGCATACGGACATTCTCGGAGGTAACAAATTCGGGCTCGAGACTGCGCTGGTGTTAACTGGAAATACGCAGGCCGAAGATGCCGAAGTGCGTATCAGGGCTACCGGTATAATTCCTACTTATATCTCTGTTTCGGCAGTCGTGGAATAGATTTTCTTTCCTCTTGATAAAAGCTTTGTGCATTTGATTCCGGTAAAACTATTTTTACCGGAATTTATTTTTTTACCTAAATACACACACATGTTAGCGAAAACTTATGGTAGCGCCGTGTTTGGCGTAGATGCCACGATTATTACAATTGAAGTGAATGTAGGTCAGGGACTTGGCTTTTTTATGGTCGGTCTGGCTGATAGCGCGGTGAAAGAAAGCCAGCAGCGGGTAGAAGCTTCTCTCAAATACTTTGGCTACAAAATGCCGCGGCAGAAGCTTGTGGTGAACCTGGCTCCGGCCGATATCCGCAAAGAAGGCTCCGCCTACGACCTCCCCATTGCACTCTGCACGCTCGTTACTTCGGAACAATTAACCTGCGAACGCAGCCTGGAAGATTACATTATCCTGGGTGAGCTGTCGCTAGACGGCATTTTGCGGCCCATTAAAGGTGTGTTGCCAATTGCCATCGAAGCCAGAAAGCAGGGATTCAAAGGTTTGATCCTGCCAGCAGAAAATGCACATGAAGCCGCGATCGTCAATAATATCGATGTAATACCAGTTGAAACCCTTCCTGACGCGATTGCCTTTTTCGAAGGAAAGCTGGACATCCCGCCGGTGAAGGTAGATACCCGGGATTTGTTCTTTGCCAGCCAGAATGAATATGATGCGGATTTTGAGCATGTGCAGGGTCAGGAAAATATCAAACGTGCATTGGAGATCACCGCTGCGGGCGGGCACAATGCAATTATGATTGGTCCGCCGGGAGCCGGTAAAACCATGCTGGCGAAGCGGATACCTAGTATTTTGCCGCCGCTCAGTCTGCCGGAGGCACTGGAAACAACCAAGATCCATTCAGTAGCAGGCAAGCTGGGGCAGCGGGCCACGCTGGTGTCGCGCCGGCCATTCAGAGCCCCGCACCATTCTATTAGTGACGTGGCACTGGTAGGAGGAGGCAGTTACCCGCAGCCAGGTGAAATATCGCTGGCGCATAATGGTGTTTTGTTCCTTGATGAACTTCCCGAGTTTAAGCGGACGGTACTCGAAGTAATGCGGCAGCCGCTGGAAGAACGGAAAGTATGTATTTCACGGGCTAAAATGGCGGTGGAGTACCCGGCCAACTTTATGCTTATCGCGAGTATGAACCCTTGTCCCTGCGGGTACTATAATCATCCCGATCGCGAATGTGTGTGCGGGCCGGGTGTTGTTCAGAAGTACCTCAACAAAATCAGCGGCCCGCTGCTCGACCGCATTGACCTGCACGTAGAAGTTACTCCCGTTTCTTTCGACCAGATTTCATCGACCCGAAAGTCAGAAAGCAGCGCCGAGATTCGTGAGCGGGTAATCCGTGCGCGGCTTATGCAGACGGAGCGGTTTAAGGATAAAAAAGAGATCTATTCCAATGCGATGATGACGCCGGAAATGGTGAAGGAAATCTGCGTGATTGAGGAAGCCGGAAAAATGCTGCTGCGCAAAGCAATGGAAAGGCTGGGATTTTCCGCCCGCGCCTACGACCGCATCCTTAAAGTCTCCCGCACCATCGCAGACCTCTCCGGAAGTGAGGATATCAAAGTGGAGCACCTTGCGGAGGCGATACAATACCGGAGTTTGGACCGGGAGAACTGGGCTGGGTGACATTGCCGATTGTCTGTCTTTTAACCTTAAACTTTATTAAATTTGGAAACACAACTTTTAGAGCGGCAACTTTTAAAAACAGAGATGGGCAAGCAAATGGTATCGGACATTCTCAATGAACCGGATGCGTATTTCGTAGTCCAGGCGGTAACCGACGTTCTAAATAAAGAGCGAGAGCGGCGAGTCAAATTTTACAATGACATAACCGAAGAGGAGAAGGTCGAATTTGTTAATGGAGAAATCATTGTGCATTCTCCGGTGAAAATGAGCCATAATCGGGCAACGCTTCTGCTTGCTCAACTGTTGAATATCTATATTGTCAAGAACGAGTTGGGTTTCGTGGGTATTGAGAAAGTAATGATCAAGCTGACGCGCAATGATTACGAGCCGGATATCTGCTTTTTTAAAAAGGACAAATCAATTTTCTTTTCGGAAGACTTAACACTTTTTCCAGCGCCGGACCTTGTTATAGAAATTCTCTCAATTTCAACTGAAGTCCGTGACAGAGGCATCAAATTCAAAGACTACCAAGCTCATTCTATTGAGGAATACTGGATTGTTGATCCCGAAAATCAAACTTTGGAACAATACCATTTAGAAGGAGATGAGTACAAGCTCATATTGAAGTCCGGCAATGGAACTGTTACGAGCTTCGCTGTGAAAGGCTTTCAAATCCCGATTCAAGCTATCTTCAATGAAGCCGAGAATCTGAAAGTCCTTCAAAACTTCTGAAAAAACTCAAAGTTCCTCTACACTCACTCCACCCAGCTCCTGGAAAAGCGTTTGCCAGTAATGCGTGATATGCGGGTTGTTTTCTTTGGTGGAGGCGGTTGGTTCAAATGGTGAAACGATGGTGACCTGCGGTGAGCCAATTGTGTATTGATCCAGCTTTTTGGTATCCGCTTTTGCATCTGCCTCGGCTTCTGCGTCATCTTTCGGCGGCTTGATGTGAAAATCCCTTCTGTCCGCACCTTTCACACTTTCTACCATATCACTGAAATAATACACTTTCACATCAGAGCCGCTTTCACCGGCTTTTGCGATAACAGGCAAGCTCGCCCAAATGTCGGTTTGCAGGTTGGAAGCTCCTGTATTCTGCTGGTTTAGTTTAGCCAGCAGCTGACGCAGGTAAATGCCTTTTTCTTTTTGTAACGAAAGCTGAAATGCAGTTTCAATTCCTTCCCGGTCTGTTGCATTCGCACTTTCCATATTGTCCTTTTCACTTCTTACCGTCAGCGACAATGCGCGCGCTTTTGAGGTGTTTTCGTGAATAAAGTAGACTTCCAGCCTATCGCCTTTGTTCCGCATATTGGTTTCCACAATGTCCGTCAGTGCCTGGCGGTATTTGTCATTCACGTAGTTTTTATCTACATGCACGCTTTGCGTTTTATCCAAAAAAACCAGTGTGTAAACAGGCGCATCAGGAATCTCTTTCGCTTCTTCTTTTTCTCCGCCGCACGAAAAAAGCGAAACCGAAACGCTGAAAAGCAAAAGAGCAGCAAATAGCCGCGCCTGTTTTTTGTTTGAGAAGTTGTTTGTAAAAAGCTGATTTGTCCGAGGTTTCATAGGGTCATTTTTATTTGGCTAAAACTAATCTGTTCATAGATAGCACACAACGCCAAACGGGTGAGTGGTGGAAATATTTTAGATAAAAACAGAAAACCCTTCAAAACGTGTGCCTTGAAGGGTTTTTTGTATAAAGATCTATGTGATCAGCGGCCTATTTGTGCTGGTCCTGGATAAGCTCAACGAGCTCTTCTGAAATACCGGTTGAAGAGTAGCCACCGTCGTGATACAGGTTTTGCATGGTAACAAAACGGGTCAGATCGGAGAACAAAGTGATTGCATAATTGGCGCAATCGTCGGCAGAAGCATTACCCAGCGGGCTCATTTTATCAGCAAAATCGTAGAATGCATCAAATCCCGCGATTCCCGACCCTGCTTTTGTCTTGGTAGGAGATTGTGAAATGGTATTGATCCGCACATTCTTGGCTTTTCCGTAGCGGTAACCGTAGCTGCGGGCAATGCTTTCCAGCAATGCTTTTGCTTCGGCCATATCATTGTAGAAAGAGTAGGTTCTTTGGGCCGCAATGTAGGATAATGCCACAACAGAACCCCATTCGCTCAATGCATCCTGCTTTTCAGCCACTTGCAAAAACTTATGCAGTGAAAGTGCCGAGATATCTAGTCCTTTTTGAAACCATTCATAGTTCAGGTCGCCGTACTCTTTGCCTTTTCTTACATTCAGCGACATTCCGATTGAATGCAGTACAAAGTCAATTTTGCCGCCCAGTACTTCGGTTGATTTGCTAAAAAGGTTTTCGATATCCTCAATAGAAGTAGCGTCGGCAGGAATGATTTCGGCTTCGCATTGTTTCGCCAGATCATTGATCGCGCCCATACGCATCGCAATCGGCGCATTGGTCAATGTGAATGTGGCACCTTCTTCTTTCGCTTTCAATGCAACTTTCCAGGCGATGGAATTTTCGTCCAGCGCACCTGAAATGATCCCTCTTTTACCTTTTAATAAACCGTAAGCCATATTTTCCTCTCTATTGATTAATTAGGATAAGTCCGTTTCAAGGCGGCAAAGTAAAGCATTTTTGGTTGGTTATGCCAAAAATTTACCCACGTCCCAGCGCCGCCAGCTATCTGTTCAAGGTTGTAAAACAGCTCTTTCTACTGGTTTCATATGCAGCTTTTGCTGAAAAAACAGGTCGGTAGCATCGTACACCCCTTTTACATCTTTGGAGCGGAGCCGGGAAGCAATTACATGGTCGCCGCTTTCGGGAAATGCCTTTTCAACTTTGAATGCATCGGATGTACCCAGCAGCGGTACCATATCCTGAATCGCTTTTACAGAAACCACAGGATCCTGCTCTTTTTCATTTTTATAATAATAACCTACAAAAACAGGCATTTTGATCCGCTCGTAAACTTCCCGCCGCGAAATCACGTCCATCATCTGCTGCAAGGTAACCAGTCCGTTGGTGTGGTAACCCTGCAACCAGAACTGCGCACGTTCGGGAATGGAATCCCTGCCTTTGCTGTGCTCGCCAATTACCTGGTGCAAAATTTGCTTGCCCCACGGACCTGTGATCAGCTTTAATGTAGGGTTGGCCACTTCCATGCAGGGCGAATAAAGTACAAGTCCCTTGATTTCCGGATGCGTCGAGGCGAGGTAAACCGACAGCAAACCACCCGCGGAAGTACCTATTACAATCACACGATCACCCAACGCTTTCCCGAATGCCAATGCACGTTTGGCGCCGGCCAGGAAGTTGTTGGGGGTTAAATCGTCAAATGCACTGGTATCGGCAATACCGGCGTCGTGCATGCGCGCCAGGTACAGATTTGCTCCATACTTTTTTGCCAGATCCTTGTGAACAGGATCACCTTCCGCCCAGCTTGCGCCGAAGCCGTGGATATACACAATACTGTAAGGAGTTTTTTCCTTCTTGCCGCTGTCGGCCCAGATAATGCGGGCTTCATTGTCGGTTTTAATGTGCGGAACTGCTTTTTCCGAATGGTTAATTTCCTGTTCCAGCTTTTGAAGATCAGTAGTAACAGTCGGCAAAACCGGCGTGAGACGCGCTTCGGGAACCTTCGGGCCCAGGTAGTAAACAATGCCGAGCAACAGAAAAATGGCGACCAGCCAAACCAGAAATTTTAACATCTTTTATGATTTAAGAAGGTTTATCAATACTATCTTGCAAACATAATTTAATATCTTTTCTATGCCCAATCTGCTACTAGTTGAGGACGATGCAAACCTGGGATCGCTGCTTCAGGAATATCTGATCGATAAAGGCTATCCCACCGACCTTGCTACTGACGGACAGAAAGGATGGCAGTCTTTTGTCGATAAAGAGTACGATTTATGCATTTTCGACGTGATGATGCCTAAAAAGGATGGATTTTCTCTGGCAAAGGAGGTAAGAATGAGCGGGCGCGACGTACCTATCATTTTCCTGACTGCCAAATCGATGAAAGAAGATACCATGCAGGGTTTCCGGGTAGGCGCGGATGATTATGTAACCAAGCCTTTCGACCGGGAAGAATTACTGCTCCGGATAGAAGCGATTTTGCGCCGGTACAAGAAACAGCCTGATACCAAAGAAGAGCTGAAAATTTATCAAATCGGTAAGTATCAATTCGATTACAGCCACCAGCAACTTTCTGCAAACGACAAATCTGCCAGGCTGACGAGCAAAGAATCCGAGCTGCTCCGCCTTTTTTGCCAAAACCTTAATCAACCGATTAGTCGCAGCTATGCATTGAAAACCATCTGGGGCGACGATTCCTACTTCAATGCGCGCAGTATGGACGTTTACATTACCAAGCTCCGCAAGTACCTCCGCGAGGATCCTTCCATTCAGATCATGAATTTGCACGGGGAGGGTTTTAAGTTGATGGTGGGGTAAATAAGGGCCCTTTGTCACCCTAATTTCTATGATAAAACCAAGTGATCTTGATAGGTTGCTTGGTTTTTTATTAGGGCAAAGATGATGTGGACAATTTTG
>NZ_JBHYGF010000213.1:0-7407 GCF_051859145.1 Dyadobacter sp. | reverse complement strand
AACCTGAATTACTCGGACGAAAAATTCAAGTTCGGACTGAGCCTGAATTCCAGCAATGTAAAGGATGATTTTGTGCCAAATGGTGTGAGCGTCAATGAGAGCGCGGGGGTGATCAATACGGCTATTTTCCAGGACCCCACGCTGCCGGTCAGGAATGCGAATGGTACCTGGGCACAGACGCAGATTGTTAACCTCGAAAATCCAGTGGGACTGGCCAACGAGGTCAGCGATTTTGCCACTACCAACCGCACATTCGCGAGTGTATTTGCAGAGTATTTCTTCCTGCCTTCGCTATCTGCCAAAATCAACTTCGGAACAGACCGCCAGGATTCGCGCCGAGACATTTTCACTTCCCGCCTCACCAAAAGGGCAGAAGGTACCAGGGGCGTAGCTAATGTACTCACGAGCAATTCATATAACAACCTGATCGAATTTACGGCGCGTTACAGCAAGGCGCTGGACAAAAACAACCAGCTTGAAATACTCGGCGGCTACACTTTCCAGGAATTTGAAACAAGCTCACTTACAGCCGGCGCGCAAAACTTCCCGCTTGATGCACTGGGTACGGATAACCTTGCCGCCGGCGCGCAAAGTACATTTTCATTGGGTTCAGGTCGCACAAAAAACCAGCTGCTTTCCTATCTCGGCCGCATTAACTATAACCTTTTTGACAAATACCTGCTAACTGCGTCCATTCGCGCCGACGGTTCTTCAAGGTTTGGGGATAATAACAAGTACGGTGTTTTCCCTTCTGTTGCATTAGGCTGGCGCATAAAAGATGAGCTATTTTTGAAAAATGTCCGCACAGTCACTGATCTGAAATTCCGCGCCAGCTACGGGGTAACCGGCAACCAGGATATCGGCAGCTACAAATCGCTGGTACTGCTCGGGCCGCAGGGACAAGCCATTTTTGACGGCGCGCCTTATGTAGGTATCTCCACTACCCAGCTCCCTAACCCAGACCTGAAATGGGAAACTACCACGCAGCTTGATTTGGGAATTGATTTCGGAGTGCTGGATAACAGACTGACAGGTAGTATTGACTATTTCCACAAACAAACCAAAGATCTGCTGCTGCAACTTCCCGTGCCGCGTACCACGGGTTTTACCACAACATTTAAAAATGTGGGCGGCCTGAAAAATTCTGGATTTGAGTTTGGGCTGAATTCTATCAACATCACTGCGCCATTTACCTGGCGGACAGCTGCCAATTTCTCGACCATCAAAAATGAGGTAACAGACCTGGGCGCATTGCCGTTTATCCTGGGCGGCTCGGCGGGCTTTACCAACGATTTTACGATCATCCGCAAAGGCGATCCGCTCAATGCCTACTATGGTTACATTGTTGACGGTGTGTTCCAGACCGGCGAGAATATTGCTTCTTCTGCGCAGCCTTTGTCGCGGCCGGGCGAGTACAAGTACCGGGATGTAAATGGCGACGGGGCGATCAACTCGCAGGACCGGACGATCCTTGGTTCACCGTTTCCGAAATTCACTTACGGGCTGAATAACGATTTCACTTACGGGCCTTTCAACCTCTCTTTTTTCTTCCAGGGTGTGCAGGGCAGCCAGATGTTCAACCTCAACCGGACCGAGTCTGAAAACCCGATTTCTTTCCGCCGCAACCGGCTGCTGGAAACCTATACCGACCGCTGGACACCAACAAACCCGACCAGCAAAAACTCCTCTGCAGTTCCCGTCGCGGTGGCTTACACGAGCAATGTGAACAGCCGGGCGGTGGAAGATGCTTCTTACCTGCGCCTGAAAACCTTGCAGCTCAGCTACAATTTTCCGACTGCCAAATGGAAATATGTACGCAATGTGCAGATCTACGTAACCGGGCAGAACCTGTTTACCATTACAAAATACACGGGCTACGATCCCGAAGTGAGTGCATTCGGAACCTCCAATGTGCGCGCAGACTACAATGCATTTCCGCTTTCACGTACTTACACAGCTGGTTTGAGTATTAATCTTTGATTTTGATAAAAATGAAAAAGCTGCTATATATCTTTTTATTGCTCACTGTTTTAGGCTGTGATAAGCCACTGGAAGAAGAAGTTTTTTCTTCATTCGGTCCTAATAACTTTTTTAAAACGGCCGACGATGCCGAGGCGCTGCTGAATGCAGCTTATGCGCTGGAACAAAAGCAGGGTACCGACGGATTCAGGAACATTTTTGTGATGGCCGAAGTCACTACCGACCTGCTTATTATCCGGGAAGGCGGGTTGCGCGGACTGGCCCAGCCGCTGGAAGATTTTACCTGGAATGCTTCGCACGAATTTTTCGATGTAGCCTGGACGCGCTATTATAGTGGCATTTACCGCGCCAACCTGGTGATAGACAATGTGCCTGCGATTGAACTGGACGAGGAAAGAAAGAAGCAGATCATCGCCGAAGCCAGGTTCCTGCGCGCCAGCGGATACATTTATCTGTATGATCTTTTTGGGCCGACTCCGCTCATCACCAGCAGCATCAGCAGCAGTGAGGACCGGCCGGCGCGTGCGACGAAAGAAGAGTTCGTCAAATTTGTGACGGATGAGCTGAATGCAGTAAGTGCGATCCTTCCGGTGAAAGCCAAAAATTACGGCCGGGCGACAAAAGGCGCGGCGCTCGCATTTCTTGCCAAATTTTACCTCAACAATAAAGAATGGGCAAAAGCGAGCGAAACAGCTCAAAAGGTCATTGATCTGAACACTTACAGCTTGTTTAACAGTGCTAACCGCGCCGATTTGTTCAAGCTGGCCAATGAGGTAAACAGCGAGTTCATTTACGTGAGGCCGCACATTGCGCAGCCGGGACTGGGTACCAACTACCTGGCCCACGCCGCGCCGCCGAGCTACAAATTCAAGGGTAACCCGAAGGCGAACTACGCGACACAACTGAAAACGCTCTCTGCATTTTATGATTCTTTTGACCCCAAAGATCAGCGCAGGCAGGTGTTCCTGACGGAGTACGACGATCTGAGCGGCAAGCACATTGTGTTGGGTCAGGATGATAAAAGGAGCTTCAAGTTTGAGGAAGACCTGACTGCCACCGCAGCCGATCTGGGCAATGATTTTCCGGTAGTACGTTACGCAGATATCCTTTTAAGCAAGGCGGAGGCATTGAATGAGCTGAATGGCCCGACTGCGGAGGCGCTCGGCCTTCTGAATCAGGTGCATGAAAAGGCGGGTCTGCCTGCATTGACACTAGCGCAGCTTCCGACTAAAGAAGCTTTTCGCGCGCAGATATTGAAAGAAAGAGGGTGGGAGTTCTTCTCGGAAGAGCTGCGCCGCCAGGATCTGATCCGCCACGGCAAATTTATCGAATGGGCAAAGGCGCGCGGCAAAGTTGCATTTGATCACCAGGTACTTTTCCCGCTGCCGCAAAGCGAGATCGACCGTAATCCAAACCTCAAACAGAATGAAGGTTATAAATAAGTTTTTGAATTGCATTACAATGATTTTGGTACTGACAGGCTTGTCGGTACCAAAGCAGGTGTGGGCTCAAAGCGCTAGACCGAATATTGTCGTCTTCCTGGTAGACGATATGGGCTGGCAGGATACTTCTGTACCATTTTGGGAGAAGGTATCTGACTTCAACAAGCGGTACCATACTCCGAATATGGAGCGGCTGGCGAGGGAGGGAATGAAGTTTACCAATGCATATGCAATGCCCGTATGTACCCCCACGCGCGTGAGCCTGATCACGGGAGTGAATGCCGCGCACCACCGCGTCACGCACTGGACATCGCCCAACCAGAATACCAATACCGATTTTGCAGACACAACCATGCAGTTTGTGGACTGGAATATCAATGGTTTCAGTCCTGAGGCCAATGTGCCACATACTTTTCACGGAACAGCATTGCCTGCGATTTTGCGCGACAACGGCTATTACACGATCCATAGCGGCAAAGCGCATTTCGGCTCGAAGGGCACTCCGGGTTCAAATCCACTCAATCTGGGTTTTCAGGTCAACATCGCAGGGAGCGAGATCGGGCACCCGGCGAGTTACCTGGGCGAGAACAATTATGACCGACCGAATAATGGAAAGCCTAACCGCAATGCGGTACCCGGCCTGGAAGCTTACCACGGTACCGACACTTTCCTGAGCGACGCAATTACAATTGAAGCTTTAAAGGCGCTCGAAAAGCCTATTTCGGAGAAGAAGCCGTTTTTCCTCTACCTCTCACATTATGCAGTCCATACGCCGCTTGATGCGGATAAACGCTATATCGACAAGTACCTGAAAATGGGCCTGGATAGTTTGGAAGCAAAATATGCGGGGCTGATCGAGGGAATGGACAAGAGCCTGGGAGATGTGCTGAAATATCTGGACGACAAAAAGCTCGCTGATAACACGGTGATCCTTTTTATGTCAGATAACGGCGGGCTGAGCACCAAGCCGCAGCGCGGCGGCAAAGCGTGGACGCACAACCTGCCGCTCAAATCAGGTAAAGGATCTGTGTATGAAGGAGGAATTCGCGAGCCGATGCTGGTGCGGTGGCCGGGCGTGGTAAAGCCGCAGACAACCGCGACGCAGTATGTGATTGTGGAAGATTTCTTCCCGACTATCCTGGAAATAGCTGGTGTGAAAGGTCCTGAACTGATCCAGCAGGTTGACGGAAAGTCCTTTTTGCCGATCCTGAAAAACCCTGCATTTAAAAATGATCAGCGCACGCTGGTGTGGCATCATCCCAACCGCTGGATCGCGCAGGAAGGACCTAACATCCATTTTGCAAGCGCATTGCGCAAAGGCGACTGGAAACTCATTTACGATTACCGGAACCGGAAGCTGGAACTCTACGACCTCAAAAATGACATTGGCGAGCAAAATGACCAGGCAGCTGCCAATCCTGCGAAAACAAGGGAGCTAGCCGCATTGCTGACCGCACAGCTGAAAAAATGGAACGCCCAATTACCTGTTTTCAAAAAATCCGGAAAGCCGGCCGCGTGGCCTGACCAGCTTGCGACGCGCTGAATTCTAATTTGATAAAAACATTTCAATGAAAAGATATCCCATATACGCACTCCTGATTACCCTGTTTTTAAGTTCAGCGACCGCATTTGCCCAAAAAACCAAACAGCCAAATTTCATCATCATCCTCGCCGACGATCTCGGTTACGGCGACCTCGGCGTTTACGGTCACCCGACGATACGTACACCGAACCTGGACAAAATGGCGCTGGAAGGAACGCGGTTTACGCAGTTTTATGTAGCGGCCAATGTGTGCTCGCCCAGCAGGGCCGCATTGCTTACCGGGCGGCTGCCGGTCCGAAACGGGGTTTTTGGCACAAGCGCGGCCAACAAAGTCTTTTTTACCAATTCCACCAGCGGCTTGCCTTTACGCGAAACAACGCTGGCCAAAGCATTGAAGGGAAAAGGTTACCAGACTGCGATTGTAGGAAAATGGCATTTGGGCTCGCTACCTGAGTTTTTGCCGACCAACTACGGCTTCGATTCCTACTTCGGCATTCCGTATTCCAATGATATGGGCAAAGAATCTTTCCGTACTGATGCGAATGGAAAACCGATCGTTGCTGACAATCCCGTTTTGCCTTTGTACCGCGATACCAAGGTGGTGGAAACCGAGCCGAACCAGGATTTGCTGACCAAAAGGTTTACCAGTGAAGTGACCGATTTGATTACCAAAAACCGAAGCAAACCTTTTTTCATTTATTACGCCAGTCCGTTCCCGCACGTTCCGCTGCACGCTTCGCCTGATTTTGCAGGAAAAAGCAAGCGCGGACCTTACGGCGATGTGGTAGAAGAACTGGATTGGAGTGTCGGGCAGATTTTGAACAAACTGAAAGAACTCAAACTTGACCAAAATACATTCGTCGTGTTCCTGAGCGACAATGGTCCCTGGCTGATGAAAAGCCTGATTGATGAAAACGGCGGCTCTTCGGGACTGCTTTACGAAGCGAAAGGGTCTACTTACGAAGGCGGAATGCGCGTGCCGGCTATTGCCTGGATGCCCGGAACGGTTAAGAGCCAGGTTTCATCAACCGTAGCCACTTCAATGGACCTTTTTCCAACGATATTGAAATGGGCCGGCGCAGAGGTACCTGCAAATACGCGGCTCGATGGCAGCAATATCGCCGATATCCTGACAGGTAAGTCCGGGAAAAGCGCGGAGATCGTTTATTACTATGAGAATAACGATCTGTACGCAATCAGAAAAGGACCTTACAAGCTGCATTTCAAAACCAATGCGTCTTATTCACAAAAGCCGGCAGCCGTGCATAATCCACCTCTTTTGTACAACCTGGAACACGATCCTTCCGAAAAATTCGAGATTGGCAGGAAGTACCCGCAAGTAATTGAAGAACTATCTGCGGCAGCCAAGCAACATCTTGCAACAGTAGTTCCGGTGGATGCTGAGCTGGATAAAAGAGCCGCTAAAAAGTAACATCAACGAATTGCAGGTACCAGTCCGGAGCTACTCACTTTTCAATATCTCAGCGGGGTTGCTCCGGGCTGCTTTGGCCGTTTGCCAGCTGATCATCAACAATGCCAGCAGCATTACTGCAATGGCGCCGCTTACCAGTTCAGTCATGCCGATAGGTTGGTGGTAGACGAATTTGGTTAAAAACACCTGATCGAAAAGTAAATAGGTAACCGGCAATGCAACAGCGGCCGCAATAGCGAGCAGCAACAGAAAATTGCGGCAAAGCAGGAATACCAGCCCGGCCTGGCTTGCGCCCAAGACTTTGCGGATGCTGATCTCTTTGAGTTTTGTTTCCGTTGTGAAAACAACCATTCCAAACAACCCGAGCGAGGCAATGCAAATGGCGAGGAATGCAATAAAGCCCACGATTTTGATCATTACGGAGAACTGGCTGTAAGCTTCCTGGATCTGCTCATCGTAAAAACGTGCTTCCAGGGTATGTACTTTGTCGAACTTCTTCCAGATGTTTTCCACCTTTTCCATCATGCCTTTAAGGTCGCCGGATGCAACTTTCAGGTTCAGATAACCGCTGGGCTCGCTTGCCGAGTAGAGGAGCATCACGGGGTCGATCTTGCTTTCCATTGTTCCGTAATGGAAATCTTTCAACACGCCGACTATCGTCAGCTTCTTTCCTCCCACCGTGATCAGCTCTCCCAACGCTTTCTGAGGATTTTGTCCGGCAATATTGAAGCGCTTTAATACCTGCTGGTTTACAATCACCTCACTTTCATTGCCTTTTTCAGGACGCAGTTTGAAGTTGGTACCTGCCAAAAGTTTATGCTGGTGCACGGGAATGTAGTTTTCGTCTACGGTATTATGCCATACTACCGCGGAATCGCCCGGATTATACCTGACGTTTTCTCCATAAAAGCTCCCCACGCTGGTGATCATCCTGGATGTTGATATCCCTTTTACCTCCGGCAGCTCAGCGAGTTCTTTCTTCAATGCAGCGGCTTCTTTGCCACGCAGCT
>NZ_JBHYGF010000212.1:27559-28553 GCF_051859145.1 Dyadobacter sp. | reverse complement strand
CAATGCAAAGAAGAGCCCGGTCATGACGATGGCGATCCGGGTGATTGCGGATACCAGGCTCACCAATGCAATGTTCTGCGAAGCCCGGCCGAGTACATTTTCCATAAACCGGCTGCCGTACCGCGCCAGGAACCGGAATACGACGAGAATCAGGATCGCCATGATCAGGTTGGGGACGAAGCGAACTCCCTCTACAAACCACCTGTCGAGCTTTACGGCAATGGGATCTACTATTTTTGAGATTTGTGCAAAAATCATCCGAGCGTCAAATGCATTTAAAACGCATCAAAATTGCTCAATTTTGGACATAAAAAAGGCAGCAACTCCGGAAAATTCCGGGTTGCTGCCTCTCATATTGAGAATGGATTTTAGAGCCGCGCCAGCAGTTCCTGCTTTTTAGACTTAAATTCCTCCTCCGAAATCTGCCCTTTTTCAAAAAGCATATTCACCTTTTCAATGGTTGCAATAATGATCTCCTGCGGGGTAGAGGCGCTTTGCTCACTCCTCAAATCTGCGGTACTTGTTACATCGTACGCGATTTCGGGAGTGGGCTGCTGTTGGCCGCCCGGCTGGGAGATAACTGATAAACTGCTCAGGTCAACCGGCCCATCCTGACTTGTAAACCGGTAAGAACTTCCCGACCCCTGCTGCTGCGATACGCCGGTAATATGGTGATGTTTGGTATCGTAAATTGTCCGTTTGCCATTTTCCTCGATCACAAGCCTGCGCACCGGCGCAAAATAAGCATACCGAAAATTGTTCTGCGCGCCGCTGGCTGTGGGCGTTCCGAAAACAGCCGGCCAGGTGGTTGTTTCTGTTCCGTTGAAGATACCGCCAGGCGTAACCTGCGCATTGCCGGGAGTTTCAGAAGAATCTTCAAAAAGTACCCTCGTACTTACCGTATCCGACAGCTCATTGCAGAGACGATCTACGGTTGAGCGGGTGGAGTTATTGAACATATCCCCTACCATCGTCATCCCGCCGCGCATCCATT
>NZ_JBHYGF010000212.1:23027-27538 GCF_051859145.1 Dyadobacter sp. | reverse complement strand
GCGCCATGGTACCGCCGCCGTCGATTACTGCCTTCAAAAGGCTTTCAACAGACTCAGTTTTCAAATT
This sequence comes from Dyadobacter sp., assembly GCF_051859145.1. Taxonomy (GTDB): domain Bacteria; phylum Bacteroidota; class Bacteroidia; order Cytophagales; family Spirosomataceae; genus Dyadobacter. Next base: position 27,471 of record NZ_JBHYGF010000212.1, on the reverse strand, counting down.
ATATTTTTGGGCGACAGTTGCTACATACTGCTCACCTTCTTTCGTTAACGCTTTCATAATAAGTAGTTTCTTTTCTGTATACGTCACAAAAACAATGCCATTCCCAGTTACTTAGCGTACTTCACGCAGTTGCAGCCAGCGTTTTTGCAGTTCCGACTGGTCGCGGAATGCGGTTTGTTCCCGGGCCAGCTCGCTTGCGTACTGCATCCGGTCGGCAGTGAGCGGGTGGGTACTTAGCAGCTCATTTGAAGCAGTACCTTCGGCGGCAGTATCCAAAATTTTGAACAAATCCACAAACCCTTTGAGGCTGATCCCCTGCGCCTGAAACACCTCCATTGCTTTCCGGTCGGCTTCACTTTCCAGCTCTCTTGAATAGGTAAGGTTGACCAGCATATTCGAATTTTCGGCCACCACAGCTATGATCCCGCTGACATCATTGAAAATCAGCGAAACGAAGAGGTACCCGCTCAAACTCCGGAATATACTTCTGAGTGAATGCTGGTAATGCACGTGGGAAACTTCGTGGGCGAGCAATGCAGCGAGTTCTTCTTTGGTTTTCATTTTTTGCAAAATGCCATCGAAAACAACAATATGCCCGCCAGGCAATGCAAATGCATTCAGTTCCTTTTCTTTTACAACCGAGATACGGATCGGGTATTTGGTTTTGAAATCAATGGCTTTGGCAAAATCATTGACCTTTAATGAAAGGCTGCTATCCACCTTGTATCCCGAAATTAGGTTGTCGTACAAAGCGTCCCCTAGCCTGACTTCGACCGGCTGAGGAATTTGTCCTGCCACCTTTTCGGCCGCAAATGGGAGAATAAAAAAGTAGGTGGCGGCCAGTAAGCCTGTTACAAGAACGATAAACCCAACAAGCGTCAGCGGACTCTTGAAGATATTGTCAGATATCCTCCTCTTGAAAAATACCCGGTTCGGATATTTTTGTTTCAGGATTTCAGGCAGATTTTCCGTCTTGCATTCAATGGTTTGCTGCGGATGTTCGCCGTACCTGAAAATGAATGTATTGGTAAATCCCTGCTCGGTAACAATGCCGGGCAACTCCCATCTTACGGTTTGAAAATCAGCATTTTGCTGCTTTGGAGTGATCAGCCAGTAACCGGGCATGAGTTCAAGAACTGCGTCGTGCGCGGCTACGCTTCTTCCATCGTTGTACCTGACGTCGATCGGCTGCATTTGGTTTGATTTTAAAACGCAATCAAAATCAATATCGAATATATCTGCCAATAAACAGATATACCGCAGGAAAATCATCCCGCGGTATACCAATATAACCTTATCCCAGTAAATGCTATAAGTCTGCTTTTGAGTCGCCGCTGATCCTGTCGAGCTCGATTTTGGCGGACAGATAATCGAAGACAGATTCGAGGTAATTGGCTTTTGCGGTCGTTAATGCAAATTCAGCATCCATTAATTCCAGCCTGGTCGCCACTCCTTTTTCGTAGCGGTATTTAGTGATCGAGTAGCTCAACTCGGCCGTTTGCGACACATTTTGTTGTGTTTTGATCCGCTCTGAAGTTTCCACCAAACTTGCCAGTACCTGTTTAATCTGCGTTTTCAGCTGCTCCTGCGCATTAGTATATACGATATCAGCCTGCTGCCGCTCGATCTTACCCAATGCGACGCGGTTTACGTTTTGGTTACCATTAAAAATCGGTATTGCAAATTGAATCCCGGCGAAGAAAACGGGCGGGTAACCTGCATTCCCGAAACGGAATTGGTTCGTTTGCGTCTGTAATTGGTACTGACTGATAAAACTCACCACCGGCAGCCGCGCCGATTTCGATAATTGTACCTCTTTGTCCGCGATTTCCTTATTCAGGTTCAACAGCTGCAAATCGGGCCGCTGCTGTACGGACAGGCGGTACGCACCCGTTTCGGAAGGAATGGAATCCGCCGGACTGAGCCGCAGCGAATCGGAAAGTACGTATTCGGTTTGCTGCGCGTCGCCAAGCAGGTAGCGGAGTTCCTGCTGGCTCACCTGCAATGCATAAGTAAGTCTCAGCACGTCCGGTTCCAGGTTTTTTACCAAAGTATAAGCCCGCAATGTATCCACGCGCAATGCTTTTCCCTGCGCGAGCAGGTAACGCGAGTCGGCAAGTGCTTTTTTGTTCCGCAAAATACTTTCCTGCTGCAATTTGAGACGCTCGTTCAAAACCAGCTGCCGCACATAATTCTGCTTTACGCTCGCAATTACATTCACTTCTCTGTCACGGTAGCTGAGCTGACTTTGTTTTTCAAAAAGCTTCCGGCGGGCAATCTCGTGCCGCGTTCCTGAATTGTAGATCGGCTGCACCAGCGAAACCTGTGCGCCAGCCACATCTTCTCCGCCAAAACGGGCATAATCAATGCGCTCGGAAGAAGCAGAGTTTCCATTCAGACCAAAAAATACGGGCCGCTGAAAGTAATGCTGGTACTGTCCGCTCAGACTGATATTCGGCAGCAGCAATCCCCGCGTAATCGCAGTTTGCTGTCTCGATTTGTTCACGCCCAGCGAGTCAATCCGTAGCTCGCGGTTGTGCGATTTGGCTTGCTCGATCGCTTCTTCCAACGAAATGGTCTGCTTTTGGGCTGCGAGGAAGAGCGGCAGGCTGGTCAGTGTCAGAGCCAGCAATGCGCGTTTCCAGTTATTTAAATGTTCACTTTTCATGATGTTGTTTGGTATGCTGCTGGGATCAATGCGCTTGTAAAGCCGATTCTCTCGCCAGCGTTTGCTGTCCTTCTTCGTGGCGTTTTTTATGCGGCCGGGACAGGTAAGAATAAATGGAAGGAATAACGTACAATGTGAGCACACCGGCGAAAATCAGCCCGCCGACTACGACGATACCGAGTGACTGGCGACTACCCGAAGCAGTACCCAGCGAAAGCGCAATCGGCAGTGTACCAAAGATCATCGCCAAAGTGGTCATCAAAATCGGACGGAAACGCGATACCGCGGCAATTTTGGCAGCTTCAAATGTAGAGGTACCTTCTTCCTTGCTCTGATTAGCAAATTCCACGATCAGGATACCGTTTTTGGTGATCAAACCAATGAGCATAATGATCCCGATCTGGCTGAAAATGTTGACCGTTTGCGCAGTAAACCACAAGCTCAGCAATGCACCCGTTAGCGCCATTGGAACTGTCAGCAGAATGATAAATGGATCTACCAGACTCTCAAACTGCGCCGCTAGCACGAGGTAAATGAGGATAATGGCGAAAATGAATGCGAAGATCAGACTTGAACTACTCTCCGAATAATCGCGGCTCTGGCCGGCCAATGCAGTTGTAAAACCTTTCGGCAGTTCTTTCGCCGAAATCTTATCCAGCTCCTTAATCGCTTCTCCCAAACTTACCCCATTTGCCGGCGTAGCCGAGATCGTGGCGCTGTAAGACTGGTTATATCTGTAAATCGCGGGAGGACTGATCCCTTCATTTTGTCTCGTCAAATTATCAAGCGAAACCATTTCACCGCTACCTGATTTGAGGTATAACGATTTCAGATCGTAAGGTGCAGAGCGGTCTTCTCGATCCAGCTGGCCGATTACTTCGTATTGACGGTCATTGTAAATGAAATAACCGTATCTCCGGCTGCTCAATGCGAGCTGCAAAGTCTGCCCGATATCCTGTGTCGAAATCCCGAGCTGGGCCGCGCGCTGCCTGTCAATGCTGATGCTGATTTCCGGTCGGTTGATCTTGAAATCGGCGTCGGCGAAAGTCAGTTTTTTGTTGCCTCCCACTTCGGTCATCAGTTTTGGCATTACGTCGATCAATGCTTTCAGGCTCGGCGCCTGCACTACGTATTGTACCGGCTGCGTATTTCCATAGCCACCGATTGTAGGTGTTTGCACAGGTATAATCAACACATTCCTGAATTGCTGCGAAGCGACAACCAGTTTTTGAAAGATCTGTGCCTGGGTCAGTCCGCTTTTCCGGTCTTTGGGTTCATTAAGGAAAATCCATTGAAAACCGCCATTCACAGGTTGCGCCAATGTTCCTCCCGCCGCAGCCACGGCTGTGTAAGTGCGCTGTGCATTCAAATCCGGAATGGAGTCGCTGATGTAATTCCCTATCGCTTTCATGCTTTGCTCCATACTTTCGTACGAAGTTCCCTCCGGCGCGATCACAGCGAGCCCGATCATCGATCTGTCTTCCAGTGGCGCCAATTCAGAAGGTAATTTTGGCGCCAGCCAGAATGCGACGCCAAATGAAACGAGCAGCAATACCACACCCAACCAGCGCACTTTCATGAATGCGGCAAGCGATCTTCCGTAAGCATTGTTCAGAGCCACAAACCAGCGTTCTGTTTTCCGGTAAAACCAACTTTGACCCGAATTGGATTTAAGTAAATACGCGCTCATCATTGGTGTTAAAGTCAAAGCGACGAATGCGGAAATGGTCACCGAACCTGCTACTACGATCGCAAATTCTTTGAAAAGCCGGCCGG
>NZ_JBHYGF010000212.1:0-23017 GCF_051859145.1 Dyadobacter sp. | reverse complement strand
AAAAAGAGGATCGGAAGGAATACGGAAACCAGCGTAATGGTGGTAGAGATTACTGCAAAATAGATTTCGTTAGATCCAAGCCGCGCGGCTTCAATGGGCGAAATGCCTTTTTCAACCTTGCTGTAAATATTTTCCAAAACAATAATCGCATCATCCACCACGAGCCCGATCGCGAGTACCAATCCCAGCAGTGTCAAAACATTGATCGAAAACCCGGCTACGTACATAATGAAAAAGGCCGAAATGATCGAAACGGGAATCGCCAGCAGCGGAATAATGGTACTTCGCCAGTCGCGGAGGAAGATGAAAATGATCAGCGAAACCAATGCAAATGCGAGCAGCAAAGTCTCCTCTACTTCGGAAAGTGAATTTCTTACCGGCACTGTAAAGTCTTTCCCCAAGGCGATCTCGTACTCTTTCGGCGCTGTCTTTTTGATTTCCTCAAACCGCTGTTTGAACTCATCCACAATCGCCAGCGAGTTGGCGCCGCGCTGCGGACTTACGCCGGTACCTACACCATAATCAGCCGTTTTTCCATTGTAAATAATCATCGCGGTACGCTCATTCTGCGACGACATCACAGCCTGGCCCACATCCTTGAACCGCACAATCGCACCCTCGCTTTCGCGGATAATCATGTTGTTAAAATCATCCTCAGTCACAAGCCGGCCCTGCGTTATGAGGGTTACCTCTGTATTCTGACCTTCAATGCGACCGCTCGGCAAATCCACATTCTCGCGCTGCAATGCATTCTGGATATCTACCGGAGTCAGTCCGTAAGAAGCCAGTTTAACAGGATCCATTCGCAAACGCATTGCCCGTTTCCGGCCGGCATAGGAATCAACCAGACGAACTCCGGGGATGGATTGCAGTCTCTCCTTGATATTGATGTTGACAAAGTCGGTAACATCTTCCAGCGTTTTGGTTTTGCTTTGAACTGTCAGGAATACCAGGAAGTCAGCCGGACCCGCTTTTTCAACGATGGTAGGTTCAATGTCGGTAGGCAGCTGCTGGCGCGACTTGGATACTTTGTCACGCACATCGTTGGCTGCTGCTTCCAAATCTGCATTGAGCTCAAACTCTACGGTGATAATGCTCACCTGTTCGCGGGAAGTGGACGAAACCGACCTGATCCCGTTTGCTTCCGCAATCGCTTCTTCCAATGGTTTTGTAACCTGCGAGGCAATAATATCTGCACTCGCGCCCGGATACACCGTAGTTACCATCACAATCGGGGAATCGGTAACTGGGTATTCCCGGGTTCCGAGGAAGGTATAACCTACAATCCCGAAAAGTATAAGCAGTACGGACATTACCCCGGCCAGAACCGGCCGGGAAATACTTACTTGAGAAATCGCACTCATTGTTAATTGATTTTTAGTGAACTGAAACCAGCTGTACCTCGGCACCTGGCATTAATCGGAGCATATTGCTGGTAATCACCGTGTCGCCGGGCGCCAGTCCCTTGGTCACGTGCACCGAATACGCGTTGCGCTGACCTACTTCGATCGGTTTGAAAGTGGCTTTATTATGGTTGACCACGTACACACTATATCCTTTTGAAGAAGGGATCAGCGCCTGGTTGGGTACCATTAATGCATTACCGGTGTTGTTTAAACGTAAGGTAAGTCTGGCACTCTGGCCGGGTAGCAGGTCGCGGCTGCTGTTGCTGGTTACCGCGCGCATTAATAATGTGCGCGTTTTCTGATCGAGGCCGGCTTCGTGGGCGATGATGTGGGCTTTATAAGCGCGGTCGTTTGATTCCACGTGATATTGCACCTCGTCACCCGTTTTCAGCGTGTTTGCGTGTTTTTCAGGAATAGCGAAGTCGATTTTGAGCTTGCTGTTGTCGGTAAGTAATGCGAGCGGACTGCCCGGAGTTACATAAGCGCCGGTATGTACATTTACAATCCCGAGGTTGCCGCTAAATGGCGCGCGAATGCTCGTTTTTGCGATCGTAACTTTCAGCTGCTCGATTTTGGATTGCAGTACTTTCAGGTTGGTAAAAGCTTCGTCATAATCCTGTTGCTTGGCGGCTTCGTTGTCGATCAGGTCTTTCAGTCTTCTTTCGTTGAGGATCACAAGTTTTTCCTGTTGTTTCAACTGCTCCATTTCGGCAAGCAAATCAGCATCGTCGAGCTTGAAAAGCAAGGTACCTGCACTTACGTATTTACCTTCTTTTGCATGTACCGCCACTACTTTGCGGTTGAGCTCGCTGGTAATATTCACTTCCTGGTAAGCGAGCAGCGTACCTGAAACTGTCATTTCATCATTCAGCGATTCTGAATGGAGTACCTGGCCGTCGACAGGAACACCTGTGCCTGCGCTAGCGGCGGGTTTTGCATTTGTTGTCGCTGCTTTCTTGGGAACTCCTTCTTCGGAAGTATACCCTTTAAGAAATACCGAGAGCAAGATCACCCCGGTAATGATCAGACCGGAGACGATTTTGGCTGAGAGAATTGTCCTTTCCATGTATTGATTGATTTATATATTTGAATATTTCGATGAATAAAAACGAGTAATTGGCAGCTAGATTCAAAGTTGTTGTAACCGGTGCCGGTATTTAAGTTAACACCGGTTACTTATTGATATATCGAAATGTTTCGATGTGTTTGGGTAAAAAATTTTAAACTTTAAGCGTATTCAGAAAATCAACGTACTCATTGAGTATGGCTTGATTGAGCTTGTATTTCACGTTTCTTCCTTCTTTTTCTACTACGATCAGATCTGCATCGGCGAGCTGTTTGACGTGGTGAGAAATGGAAGGCTGGGTTAAGTCAATAAAATCAGCTATTTCGTGACAGTACAAACAATCTTCTTTCTGACGCAATTGCTTTAATATGAGAATGCGGCTTGGGTCACTCAACGCTTTCGATATCCGCTCCACTTTTCGAACCTCCATGCCTAGATATATTGATAGATTTGAATATATTGATTTACTGTACAGTGGCTACATTACAATCGGCATTGAAAAAAAATTCCGGATGCAGGAAAAAATTTTTGATGACAAGGATTACTAAGCCTCCTTCACCGCAATTGGCATTACATTAAAAATGGTATCCTCATATTGTTCAGCAAGTACAGATAACTGTTGAAGTTCAGCTAACTCATGTCTATTTAGTGCCTTAAAGCCGCCATTTGATGTTGCTTTAAGTAGGTAGCTTTCAATCCGGTTCATATTCTGCTCGAATTGCTTTTGGTTCTGTATTGAATCAATCATAGTGTAGATAGTTAGGCAGATCTTCAAAGTTTTAAATAAAATTTTGTCAATGCAACAAGCAAGCAGATCTGAATCGCAGGCACAGTTATTGTACTTACCCGATTGTCACTTTACAACTTCAACAACAACATCATCATGGACATCTATCTTGCAAATACTTACTGGGACCCGGTGGCGGACGGGGGCGGTGATCCGACCGGTCCGAACGAAACGCCACCTTTTGATCCGAGACCAGAGGTACCTTCACCCGATATTCCTGAGGAAACACCGCCCTACGAACGGGAGCCCGAGACACCGCCCATTGATCCGGGTCCAGGTATTCCTCCCGTAGAACCGGTCGTTCCCGAAGTCGATCCGATACGGGAACCCGGCGGAGAACCAGGAATTCCAGCATTTAGCTAACCTTCTTCCAGAGGTTAGTTTTTTTTTGCCCTACTCTGACAAACTCCCGAGCTTCTTCTATAATCAACAGCGCTTCTTGTAGTATAATATGATATTTACCTACAAGCGAATATTCCCGGATTCTATGTAGCAGGTACAACTTTTATAAATAAATTAATTGTCAGCATTGTAGAAGCAACTACACCGCTTAAAATTTTTAGACCAAAAACTTGACAAAACAGTACGAACAAATACTATATTACATCGAATTTCAAACTCCTCCTCTATGAAAAATATTTTACTCTCCTTCTTATTGATAATTGGGTTCAATGCATTCTCCCAAACTTATCGTCCACTTACTGGCAAAATAGAAGCAGAAAGCTACGATGCCATCTACGGAGTTGGAACAGAGCCCACTGAGGATGCGGGCGGCGGAACAGATGTTGGCTGGATGAACGACGGAAACTGGGTTGAATACAATGTCAATGCAGCTGCTGCCGGGTTCTACACCATTAAAGTTCGCATTGCCAATGGTTTCAGTGACAATGCTTCTTTGCAGATCAAATCGGCGAGCGGTACTGTTCTCTCGCAAAAAACACTTCCACGCACCGGCGGAATGCAGGGTTGGGCAACTGTCACCATGTTTGCTTCGCTACCAGCAGGTGATCAGACAATCCGTTTGTACGCAGAGCACGGCGTTTTTGCGATCAACTGGTTTGAGGCTGCCGCAGGTACGATCAATATTCCGGGGAAAGTAGAGGGGGAAAGTTTTGATGTAGCAAGCAATGTAAATACCGAAAATACACCCGATGCAGGCGGTGGCCTCAACGTGTCGAATATCGACGACAATGATTGGATGGACTACAACACCAATGTAGCCGCCAGCGGTACCTACACGTTTTTCTTCCGGGTGTCCAATGCATGGGGCGACGGGTTGATCGAGATCAAAGACAGCGACGGTACTTCACTCGGACAGGTGAGCATTCCGCGCACCGGCGGGTGGCAGAACTATGTGACCGTGAGCACCACAGCTACATTGTCGGCGGGCAGCCACCTGTTGCGCATCCAGGCAACAAGAGGTGCATTCAATTTCAACTGGTTTGAAGTAACAGGCGCAACCCCGCTTTTGACCAAAAACATTCCCGGAAAAATAGAGGCCGAGGATTTTGGCGGGATCAATGGCGTACAAACCGAAACAACTGGCGATGCAAACGGGGGCGGCCTGAACGTAAGCGGAACCGATCCAGGCGACTGGATGGACTACCACGTGAATGTTCAGCATGCTGGTACGTATGCATTCAAGTTCCGGGTGGCAGGAGCAACCGGGAACAGCCAGCTTGAAATCAAAAATGCCTCGGGTAATACGCTGGGTGGCGTAGATATACCCTGGACAGGCGGCTGGCAAACCTACGCAGTTTTCGCTGATACGGTTACGTTACCAGCAGGACAGCAGGTATTGCGGCTGCAAGTGAACCGGGGCGGGTTTAACTTCAACTGGTTTGAGGTAGAAGAAGCCACAATCCCGCAGCCAAAAGGTGTTATTACCTTCGCGGCAATTCCTACCAAAACAGTAGCGAATGCGCCTTTTACATTAAATGCAACCAGCACCAACAACGAGGTACCGGTAACATTTACCTCATCCAATAATGCAGTAGTTACGGTTTCCAATACAGGTTCTGCCTGGCAGGCAACTATCCAGGGCGAAGGCAGCACGGTAATTACTGCCTCGCAGGCTGCCAGCAATTCATTTGGCGCGGCTGATCCGGTGTCGCAAACTGTGGTTATCTACCCGGTACAACCTTCTGCGCCTACCAACAAAATCACCATCGACGGAAAACGCTGGTACCAGCTTACCAATGCAACCAGCTCACTCGAACCACTTTTCGACGGCAACACGCAGGCATCGGTGAACACGGGCTGGGGCAAAGTGGTGAACGAATATGAAGCTTATTATCCCCTGCTTGAAGGCGAGCAAATGACTTTGGAAAGCATCAAGTTTTTCGACCTGGAAGGCAGTGCAGCCAATAACCCAATGACACTTTCGGTGATCACCAGTAACTGGGAGCGCATTGAAATTGCTTCTTTCAAGGGTTACGAATACAACAGCTGGGTTGGCCCCTACCCTGATGCGCAGGTTTCGGAAGAAAACAAATTCAAACTGAATGCAAACGTAGGAAATTTCAGGTACCTCGTGCTGAAAGTGCAGGGTGTGCTGCCTACGGAAATGGAATTTTACGGTACCTATACTGCGCCGTCACAAGGCCCTACACCTGTTCCGCATAAGTCGGTAAGATTGGGAGATACTTTCGGGGTAAATGGATATGAATGGAATTTTGAGGTTGGTAACAATCCACAGGTGATCAACGAGCCGCTGATGAACCTGGCCAAAGGTTTCCCCGGGTTCCGCCATTATATCGACTGGGAAAAACTGGAACCGCAGGAAGGTGTTTTTACTTACAACCCGACACTTTCCGGCGGCTGGAATTATGATGCGATTTATGAGCGTTGCAAAGCTGAAAACATGGAAGTACTGGCCTGCCTGAAAACACTTCCGGGCTGGATGCTGGATACTTACCCTGCTGGCGAGCGTGACAATGAGAATACGCCGGTACGCTACGGAAAGAACTTCGCAGACCCGCTTTCTTACATTGAACAGGCGAAAGTGGGCTTTCAGTACGCGGCGAGATACGGAAGCAATCCCAATGTAAACCCGGCTTTACTGAGCACACACAACACACCCAGATGGTACGGCGATGTTCCGAATTCAGTGAAAATCGGGTTGAACCTCGTGAAGTACATTGAATGCGATAACGAGCGCGATAAATGGTGGAAAGGCCGCAAGGCTTACCAGACTGCCCGCGAATATGCCGCTAACCTTTCGGCTTTTTACGACGGACATAAAAACACAATGGGCGCAGGTGTAGGTGTCAAAAACGCCGATCCGAACATGAAAGTCGTAATCGCCGGCCTGGTTACCGGCCCGGACTATATCAAAGGTATGGTTGACTGGTGCAAAGAATTCCGTGGCTACCGTCCCGACGGTTCGGTGAATCTGTGCTGGGATATTGTCAACTTCCATTTGTATATTGACAATGCGACATTGACCCAGAGCGGAACATCTACCCGCGGTACTGCTCCTGAAAACCCGAATGCGAAGCGGATTATTGATGATTATGTAAAAACAACACACGAAGTTTCACAGGATATGCCGGTCTGGATTACAGAAACAGGCTACGATGTGAACCAGGGAAGCCCGCTGAAAGCGATTCCTATCGGCAGCAAATCGGAGCTGGTAACCCAGGCGGACTGGATTTTGAGAACTTCGCTGGTTTCAGCACGTTCGGGGATTGAGAAGGTTTTCTTTTATCAAATGTATGATGATAACAATGGATCGGGCATCTTCGGGACTTCGGGCTTGCTCAACTGGGACCAGACGCGCCGGCCAGCCGCCGACTACATTTACCAGGTTAACCAGCGTTTTGGAAACTACCGCTACAAAGAAACATTGAACACCGACCCGATCGTCGACCGCTATGAACTGGACGGAAAATCACTTTTCATCCTGACCGTACCAGACGAAATTGGCCGCACGGAGCAGTATACAGTGAATTTGAATGAAGCAGGTATTGCAAGAATTTATACACCGCAAGCCGGAAGCAACAGCATGAGCGTGCAGGAATTGCCGATTGTGGATGGAAAAGTAACAGTTACCGCAGGCGAAACGCCCATTTTTGTAATAGCCGAACAATCAAGTGCGCGCAAAGCAATGGTAGAAGCCCCCGCGCCGCCCATTGAAGAGCCGCTTTTACACACTGAGGTTAGCATTTACCCCAATCCGTCTTCCGACTTTGTGAGCATTGATCTTGCAAATGAAAGATATACCGAGGTGGAAATCAGAATATTTGAAGCGGGCACGGGCCGTTTACACCACAAAGCCAAAGTGCAGAAAACAGGCAATAAATTCACCCATAAAATCAACATTACGCATTTACCCGCCAGTATGTATGTAGTCGAGATTGGTCAGGATCAGGACAGAGCATTCAGGAAGCTGGCCAAGTTAAACTAAAAAGAAGCGGAGCCCAAGCCAGGCTCCGCTTCTTTTTTAAGCCACGCGGCTTATTCTGCGATCAAGCCGGGCGCCGCTTTCCAGGCGGGCAATGTTGAATTTATCCCGGTATTCTTTGGGCGTAACACCCGTGCTTTTTTTGAAAAGCTGGCGGAAAGATTTCAGATCATTATATCCCGAATTGAGCATGACTTCCAGCACACTCTGATCGGTTTGTGCGAGCAGTTTTTTGGCGGCTTCAATCCGCGTCCGCTGCAAATATTCGATTGGCGTAACACCAATTGCCTGCTTGAACCTGCGTACCACATTGCGGCGGCTCGCGGGTATATCCTGGATCAATGCTTCAATGGTACTTCCCTCCTGATAGGCTTTCTCGATTTTCTGCTGCGCCATATTCACCAGTCCGTCGCCGTGGTTTTGGGGCGGCGTGAATGTCCCGAAGTAGGTTTGCTGCTCGCGGTCCATATCAATGGCGAACATTTTGGCTGTGCGCAAGGTGATTTCCTTCCCGCAAAATCGCTGGATCAGGTAAAGCATCAAATGGAAACTGCTCGTTGCGCCACCGCTGGTATATATCCCTTTATCTTCCGTTACTACCGCGTCACTTTTCAAAATAACATCGGGAAAATTCGAGGCGAGTGCCTGCGCAGAATCAATGTGGGTAGTGGCGTGGCGGCCGTTGAGCAAGCCTGCGCCGGCGAGCAGAAATGCGCCTGTACAAAAGCTGGCGAGTTCCGTCCCCTGTTTATACTGCTCCCTCAGCCAGGGAATGCACATTTGGTTACTCGCAAGGGAAGATTTCAGATCCCCCGCCCCGAATGCGGGTATCAAAATCAGGTCCTGTTTCGGGGAACCTTCGATCGGCTCCATGTTGTAGGTGCCGTAAAATTGTCCGGGTTGATTATCGGGAGAAAAAAGTGTGATGTTGAAAAAAGGCGGTACTCCCCCGCTTTCGCAGAAATTATTAACTGATTCAAAAACATCCAGGATTGCAGCAACACTCAGCAAGCGATGTTTCTGCGTAATCAAAAGGCCCAGCTGTATCATGTTTTACAGGCTAAATAGGTTGAAAGTTGCACGTAATATAGAATTTTTTGTCCTAAATACCCCTTTTACGTAAAATATCAAGCAGTTTGGGCATGAATTTGTTAGTAGCCGGTTAAAAGATTTGATCAAATGAAACATTTGCAACAGCTGTCACTTATCGCATTGCATTTAGCTTTGCTGGCTTCCTGCAAGCCGGTGCCGGTTTCGCATTGGTTTCCGGTGACACCCAAAGAATTTTACGAACGAGACCTGCTGAAAGCAAAGCTTGAAAAAACGCCAGCCGGACAAACCTGGTTTCGCGTCGGAGAGGCAGTTTTGAAGGATTCCATATTTTCCATTGCGCCCTACCAGGAACGTTTTTACCTCGGCGACTCCATTCCGGCGCAGGCGATCAGATTGAAAATACCGGAAGGCAGAAGATTGGTAATCACCCCGATCCGCGAGCATGCAGACACAGCTTCGCACCTGTTTCTGGAATTATATAAAATCAAAGGCAATGGAAAAACGCAGCGGCTCGATTACCTCGGCAAAGACGGACAGTCGCTTACCTACACCAATTACGAGCAGGATACCCTTTTACTCCGGCTGCAAACCGGCCTCAATGAAAAGCTTGCGGTAACCCTTTCGCTGAGTACCCTGCCTTCCCTGAGCTTCCCGGTTGCGGGTCACGGAATGTCAAGTCTGATCAGTTTCTGGGGCGCCGATCGCGACGGCGGGATCAGGTCGCATGAAGGTGTTGATATCCGGGCCAAACGCGGAACACCGGTTGTGGCGGCGCAAGATGGTTTTGTTACTCAAACAGGCACTAATAACCTCGGCGGCAAAGTGGTTTTTCTTTCGTCTTTATCAAGTCCCTACTCACTTTATTATGCACATTTAGATAGTCAGCTGGTAGCCAGCGGGCAGCGGGTTACGCTTGGCGATACGCTCGGTTTGGTAGGAAATACGGGCAATGCAATTACTACTGCGCCGCATTTGCATTTCGGTATTTATATGCGCGGACAGGGTGCTGTGAACCCGCTTCCATTTATTAACGATCGCAAAGAGAAGCTGCCGGGACTGCCCGAAACATCGAAATGGTTTGGAGATACAGTCGCATTGAAGAAGAAAGCGGCCCTCTTTTTTTCTCCCCAATTTGAAAAATCAACCCAGATCACTGCATTACCTGCTAATACGGTCGTGCGGGTTATTGGTGAAATGTCAAAAGGTTATCGGGTAGTATTGGAAGATGGTACCAAAGGCTATATTCCCACTGTTCCGTTCCAAAAGTACAAGCCAAAGGAATTGGCAGAAAAGAGCCCGGCCCAATCCAGTGCAGGATTATAAAGCTGCAAAGCGGACTGAGCCGGGCGGTTCATTTTGTCTTTGCACCGGAAGATTGCTCCGCCCTACAAAGATCTTTCATGGCTAATGCGACGGTGCGCTGAATGCGTTTGTTCCGTCGTTTGGTAATACAAAGATATCCTCTTGCGTTCCGCCGAATCAATCCTCTAAAAACACGATTTTTGAAAAATCATGCTTTTAAAGGATATTTCTAATCCGTTTTATTTCAGAATTTTGCTTTCCAAATTATCCTGTCGATCTATCCTCCGGCAATATGAAGTTTTTTTTCCCGGCGCTGTTTTTAGTACTGACCTGCTTCCACGTTTCTGCCCAGAATACCGATGTCAAAACCATTTTACGCAGAATCCAAAGTACCAAGCAGGATACCAACCAGGTACTCGCCTACATTGATTATGGTCAGTACCTCGAAAACGAGAACCTTGACAGTGCAGCGAAGTATTATCTCAAAGCAGAAACACTCAGTGAGAAGCTGGATTATGCAGCCGGGAAGTTCAAGTTCAGGACCTATTATACTTACATTCTTAATCTACAGGGGAAATTTGAGCAGGCTTTAAAACTGAATAAAGAGAGCCTGGTGATAGCGCGGGAAATGAAAAATCCACTGAATGTAGGAAAGGCACTTGCTAATGTGGCCGCCAGCTATACTTATATGGGCAATTTCACAGAGGCGATTAAGTATTACCAGCAGTCGGCTGACCAGCTTGACAAGCTCGGTCGGAAAGAGTTTCTGCCCAGACTCTACGTCAACATCGGCGCTGCATTCGAGCATGCCAATCTTTTTGAGAAATCATTGGGATACAAGAAAAAGGCACTTGAACTGGCCCGGCCGATGAATGACAGCCTTCAACTCGCCGATGTACTGACTACGCTGGGTACCTGTTACCTAAATCTGAAAAAGTACAAAGAGGCTACTGTTCACTTTAATGAAGGCCTCGCGATCTCACAGAAAATCGGGTCAGATATTTTCGTGATACAAGCTTATGCAGGTTTGTGCCGCGCGAACCGGGGTTTTAAAAACCTCAAAAAAGCCAAAGAATACGGTGAAAAAGGTCTGGCACTGGCAAGGGAAACGGGGAATGTGTTTCTGGAAATGGAATGCCTGCGCGCGCTGATGTTTGTGGCGGAAGATAATAAAGACACTGCGCTGTCTGCCAGGTATACCGAGCAGGCCCTGAAAATTGCCGAAGCCAATGATATGACCGACCATCTCGTGGAGCTTTATGAAGATTACGCAACCGACCTGAGCCGGCAGAACAAGCACAAAGCTGCCTACGACTACCTGATGAAATATGTGATACTGAATGATTCTATCCAGGGTCTTGACGTTCAAAAGCAATTGCAGGAGCTCGATACGAAGTACCTCACTGCGCAGAAAGAAAAGCAGATCCTTACATTGGAAAAGGAAAAACAAACGCGCAACACATTGATTTACGGACTTGCTGCCGGACTTGTGGTGCTGGTGAGCATTTCCGTTTTGGTTTACCGCAACATTACCATCAGAAAACGCATTGCCGAGCAGGAAGTATTGCAGCTGCAACAGGAAAAACAGCTGGTGGCGACTAACTCCATTTTGAAAGGCCAGGAGGAAGAACGCACCCGTGTGGCAAGGGACTTACACGATGGGCTCGGCGGTTTATTATCAGGAATTAAATTAACACTCAACTCCGTGAAAGGAAATGTAATCCTGCCCGAAGAAAGCGCGCTGACGTTCACCCGGGCACTGAACCAACTCGACGGCGCGATCAGCGAAATGCGCCGCGTTGCCCACAGTATGATGCCCGAAACACTGGTGCATTTCGGTTTGATCGACGCATTGAGCGATTTTTGCGACGGGATCAGCGCGTCGGGAAAGCTGCTGGTGAGTATGCAGCATTTTGGTTTTGACAAACGGCTTGATTCTTCCATTGAGATCGTGCTGTACAGGATCGTGCAGGAGCTGCTGAATAATGTGCTCAAATATGCGGAAGCGACGGAAGTTCAGGTACAACTCACCAAAGTGGAAAACCGGGTAAGTTTGACGGTGGAGGATAATGGAAAAGGCTTTGATATGAGCAAGCTCGACCAGAACAAAGGCGCCGGCATGCGGAATGTACAGGCGCGGGTGGATTATCTGAATGGAAAACTGGATATCCAGTCGGCGCCCGGCGAAGGAACTTCTATATTGGTGGAAATTGAGGTCTGAAAGATTACTAAACAGCTACTTATGAGTGTTAAGATACTGATCGTCGACGACCACCCGCTGGTACTGGAAGGATTAAAATCGCTGCTGGCCGATTGTGAGGGCATCCTGGTAGTGGGCACAGCCGCGAATGCGATTGACGCGATTGCTTTTTTGAAAAATAATGAAGTGGATCTTGCCTTCCTGGACATTAACCTGCCGGATATCAGCGGGATAGAACTTTGCAAAAAAGTGAAAGAGCAGTTTCCAACGGTCAAGACACTCGCATTAAGTACTTTCAACGAACGCGCCTACGTATCCCGGATGATCCAGAACGGCGCCTCGGGTTATCTGATCAAAAGCTCGGGCAAAGAAGAAATCCTGGAAGCGATCAGGCAGGTACAAGCCGGTGGCTATTTCATGAATGTAAACTTCGACCAGGCATCCTCACCCGCCCCGACGAAAACGGTACCTTTTCTAACGCGACGGGAAAAAGAAGTGTTACTGCTCATCGCAGAAGGACTAACAAACGCCCAAATCGCCACGCAGCTCTTTGTGAGCGTCACCACCGTAAATACCCACCGGCAGAATTTACTAATGAAGTTTGAAGTTTCGAATACAGCTTCGCTGATTAAGTTGGCAGCGGGTTTGGGGTTGATTTGAGGGCCAATTAGCCACCATAATGAAAGCGGCACTGAATGACGACGATCTTGTTATTACTTATTTTATATACAAGCCTATGTTCATCGGTAATTCTCCGCGACCAGTAACCTGACAGATTATGTTTAAGCGGCTCCGGCTTTCCAAGACCACTGAATGGACTGCCGGATATAGATTCCAACAAAGCTCTTATCCTTTTTAAGATAGCGCTGTTTCCCGTATGTTTCCAATATTGAAGTTGAGTTTGTGCCTTGTCGGTAAACTCTACTTCCATATATCGTCTAAATTAACTTTCTGTGTTTTTCCTTCTTGCGCTTCTTGCATAGAGTCTATTAGTTCTTTGCGATTGGCTTCGGTGCTCACTAAGTACTCAGTGGTGTCCTGTTCTGTTTTGAATTGAATGCCGACAGATTTGAAGAATGCCTTCAATGCAGCTATTTGCTCGCTCTCTGCCTGAATGATTAACGTTTCCATTGTTGAAAGAAATTGCCTGATTAAATATACAAACATTTAACCAGTAACTGTGGCCCCCAATCTTGAAATCAAGGTATCAACACCATTTACTTCCTAAGCTTGCTGAGGAATGGAGCCCCTCTATCATTCAGCGTTACGCGACATCGCTTTAATGAATTCGAAATCTCTTTTTAGATCTTCAAATTCAGTGGAAGTCGCTCTCTTGTTTCTGTTATGAAAGAGCTGATTATTAAATTTTGCTGCTGCTTTACCTCGCAAAACAGGTGTTTCTTTGATTGGTCTGGCCATATAGATGAGTGTTGCGAATATGCTTTTGCTGCGTTTTGCAATTGATGAAATCCAGCACTACGAAAATAATGTAAACTAAGTCTTAAAACACCTTGCTGTCCTGCTCGGTTATCCAAAGGACAGTACCAGCAATCAAACATACCATATCAATTATCAAACCTCAATTCGTCGCCAGACTTCCAAACGGAAAAACCACAGACGTCACATGCGCCCTGTTCATGATTTGCCCCGCCTTCCACGTGCGGGCCGTTGTCACTTATGCACTTCCATTTATCCATACAATAATATTTTATCAAAATGATTTTTGACAAAATATAATAACACACTTTGAATTTATGGTTTACATTTTCTATCTTTCGGGTACGTACCCGATATATTCCCATCAAAAGCTTACATTAAAGTTCTATTGAGAGCCGCTGCATTTTGCATTTGAGGCGGTTTGCAGGATAAATTCAAGTAAGCGGATGCGTGTACGTACCCGAAATTATTACTAAACTCTTAACCCATTTCCTACATGAAAGAAGTAAAGCTCTACTATTTGAAGGTTTTTGCTTGCTGGGCATTTACAGTTTGTATGCTGCCCGCCTTTTGTCTCGCGCAAACCGAAGTGCCGGTGAAAGGAAAAGTCACCGATAAGCAGGCGCAGATCGGTCTGCCTGGCGTGAATGTGGTTATTAAAGGGACAGAAAAAGGCGTTACCACCGACGCAGAAGGTAATTTCGAGATTGCAACTACTAGGGAAGCGGTTCTTGTTTTTTCATTTATAGGATATGAAAAACAGGAAGTTACCGTCGGAAGCCAGTCGACGATTGACGTGATCCTGCAACCTTCGCTGACCAACCTGGAAGAGTTAGTGGTGGTAGGTTACGGTACGATGAAGAAAAGCGACTTGACGGGCGCGGTAATGCGGGTGAATAAGGAAGCTTATCAAAACCAGTCGATGACGCAGTTGACGGATATGCTTACCGGTACAGTCGCCGGCTTTTATGCCAATCAGTCCACTACCGCAGCAGGTGGCGGCTCTCTGGAAATACGCGGCCCCAAGTCGCTGAATGCATCTACCGAACCGATGATCGTGCTCGACGGGGTGATTTTCAATGGAAGTATCCGGGACATTAATCCGTCTGACATTGAGACCATTGACATCCTCAAAGATGCGAGCTCAACAGCGGTTTTCGGGGCTCGGGCAGCCGCCGGGGTTTTGATGATCACGACAAAAAAAGGCGCCAAAGGAAAGACGACCATTAGCTTTTCGAGTGAACTGGGTATTACCGAAGTGGCCAACGATTTCAAACCATTTGATGCCAAAGGCTATCTGGATTTCAGAAGGGATATCCTGCGGGTGACCAACTCGGGAAATCCTGATTACTACTATTTTAACCCGCAACAACTGCCAGCCGGCATTACCACCGAACAATGGCGGAATGCAAGCAATAACCCGCAGCCCGACAATACCGACGAGTGGCTGGGCAGGCTGAGACTCTTCCCTACCGAGCTTGAAAATTACAAAGCCGGCAGAACAACCGACTGGTACAACAAAGTAATGCAGCCCGGACTTCGCCAGAACTATGACTTGAGCGTGGCGGGAGGTTCTGACAAATTCAATTACTATTATTCGCTGGGTTACACCAACAATGAAGGCGTGGTAATTGGTGATAAATTTTCAGCCCTGAGAACACGCCTGAATGTGGATTTTACAATCACCGACTGGCTGAATGTAGGTGTTAATACGCAGTTTTCCGACCGCAATGAAAGTGCGGTACCTGCCAATCTTTCAGGCATGTTCAACACCAGCCCCTATGGTTCGGAGTTCAATGCGGCCGGCGATATTAACTGGTACCCACACGATTATCTAGGGGGTATCAATCCATTTATCAACTATTACGGACAGGATAAATACCGGAAGATCAACAGCTTGTTTGCAAGTATGTTCGCCAAAGTCAAATTACCTTTTGGCATCGATTACAAGATCTCTTACCAGCCGAGATTCCAGTTTTTGAAGGACTATAATTTCTGGTCTTCACAAACAATTGTAGGTGGAAACGACCATTCAAAGGGTTACGGAACACGCCTCGAAGCTTCCAACTACGAGTTTATCCTGGATAATCTTTTGCATTGGAACAAACAATTCGGCAAACACAGCTTTGACGTGACCCTGCTGTACAGCACGGAGAAAAATAGAAAATGGAACACCCAGATCAGCAACGAAATCTTTGTACCGAATCAAAACCTGGGCTTTAACGGACTGCAATATGGTACTAACCCGGCCCTGATGAATGCCGATTCTGTCATCACTGGCGACGCGGTTATGGCGAGGCTGAATTACACGTTCAATGACAAGTACCTTTTCACAGGCTCGGTCCGCCGCGATGGTTACTCTGCATTTGGTATCAAAAATCCGCGCGCAGTTTTCCCGGCCGCTGCACTGGCATGGCGGATTTCGGAAGAAGAATTTTTCCAGCTGGACTGGGTGAGCCAAATGAAGCTGCGCGTTTCGTGGGGTGTGAATGGTAACCGCGAGATTGGTGCCTACTCGGCGCTGGCACAAATGAACCAGAATTTGTATTACGATGGTACCAACGTGCAAGTCGGCGTATATAATAGCACGTTAGCAAACCACGATCTGGTCTGGGAGCGTACGCAGTCCATTAACATTGGTACAGATATCAGTTTGTTCAAAAACAGGGTCGATGTAAGTGCGGAATATTACGATATGACCACGACCGATCTGCTCATGAACCGGCTGCTTCCTCAGTTGACCGGTTTTCAAAGTGTTACCTCTAACCTGGGAATGCTGGGCAACAGGGGTTTTGAAATGACGATAAATACAGTCAATATGAACAAACCCAAACTCAACTGGCGGTCGAGCTTTGTTTTTTCATTAAACCGAAATAAAATCAAAGAACTGTTTGGCGACTATGAAACGGTGGAAATCGACGGAAAGCAGGTAACCCGCGAGCTGCCGGATTATTCGAATGAATGGTTTCCCGGACAGGCAATCGACCGCGTTTGGAACTACAATATCACTGGCGTTTGGCAAACAGCCGAGAAAGATGCAGCCGCGGTTTACAGAATGGAACCCGGCGATTTCAAGGCAGAAGATGTGAACAACAATGGCGTTTATGAGGCTTTGTCAGATAAAAAATTCATCGGCTGGGAACGTCCGAGATTCCGTTTGGGGCTTCGCAATGATGTTAACTTCCTGAAATATTTCACTGCTTCGATATTCGTACGTGCTGATCTGGGTCACATTGGTTCTTTTGCCGAGGCACTTCACCGCGGCTCCGAAACTTACGACCGCCGGAATACCTGGGCAATCCCCTACTGGACACCCGATAACCCGATCAATGATTATGCGCGTTTGAATGTAAATGAGAATGCATTCGGCGGCGGCGTGATGATTTACAAACCACGCTCGTTTGTGCGGATCCAGGATTTGTCACTCGGTTATAACCTTCCTTCAAGTATTTCGGAGAAGATCCGGCTAAACAATGCACGTTTGTTTGCCTCTGTGCGCAACCTGTACACTTTCGATAAGTGGCCGGGCTGGGACCCGGAGTCGGGCTACTCGCCTATGCCGCGGACTTACACGTTCGGCGTTTCGGTTTCTCTTTAATGCAATCCCAAAAATCTGAAATCATGAAAAGGATCTTAAACATATCATTTACGCTGTTGCTGCTGTTTGTAGTGACCATTTCCTGTACCGAAAAATGGCTTGAACCGCAGCCGCTTTCGTTTTTTACGCCTGAAAATGTGTACACCGACAAAGCAGGTTTTGAGTCGCTGCTAATCACGATGCGCAAGGACCTGAAAAATGAAAATACCGGCGCGATCAACTTCCTGATCAACGAATTCGCAGCCTCCGACCTGGGCGCGGCGAGCGTGCAGCTGGATTTTTATAAACTCACCCCGAATACCGATCGCTACTATAAATTCCTGGCGATGTTCAACTCGGCTTATGCTTCAATCAAGAATGCAAACGTGCTGGTTTCCAGGATTGATAATATCAAATGGACCAATGAAGCCGATCGTAATGCATTGCTCGCAGAAGCTTACTGGCACCGGGCTTACTGGTACTACCGGCTTGTGAATACCTACGGAGATGTTCCGTTTATCGGCGAAGAGCTGATCGGCGCAAAGCTGGATTTCAAAACGCACAGCCGCTGGACGATTTTGAACAAGATCCAGTCAGACATGGAATTTGCGGTGCAGCATTTACCGGCAACTGCTGCCCCAGGCGCGATTACCAAAGGCGCAGGCGATCATTTATTAGCCAAGATTTACCTGTCGAACATGCAGTTTGACAAAGCGATCGAAGCAACTACCCGCGTGATCAACGGACCTTATGCTTTGATGAAGAACAGGTTTGGTGTAGCTGCCGGCGATGCGAAGCGCAATGTGATCTGGGATTTGCACCGGCCCAAAAACTTCAACAGCACACAGAATACCGAAACCATTCTCGCCATTGTCGACCGCTTTGAAGCGCCTCCGGGAGCAAAGTCGGCTGGCTTGCTCACCATGCGGCATTATAACAGTGCGTGGTGGAATGCGGTGGTGCGGGACAGTCAGGGAAAGGCGGGTACACTCGCCTCGGGACCAATGTACGATTCGCTGGGCCGGGGCAATGGAAACGTGCGGCTTACGCCATTTTACCAATATGATCTATGGAAATTCGGCAATGCAAACTGGAAGAATACCACTGACCTGCGCCGCGCCAATATCAACTGGGTGGACCTCGACGAGCTGCTTTACAACAATCCTGCTTCTGTCGATTTCGGAAAGCCGATCAAGCCCCAGAATATGGCGGTATTGGCGGACACTTTCTACTCGCTTTACGCAATGCCGCATTACATTACCTTCGTGCCGCAAGACGATCCCAAAGCTGCACCTTTCGGTGGAAATGGCGACTGGTACATTTTCAGGTTAGCAGAAACTTACCTCTTGCGCGCCGAAGCGCATTACTGGAAAAACAACCTCGCCGCTTCGGCTGCTGATTTAAATGTGGTCCGCGAACGCGCCAAAGCATTGCCCGTTGCAGCCGGACAGGTTACCCTCGACTTTATTTTCGACGAACGCGCAAGAGAGCTTTTTGCAGAAGAACCGCGCCACTCAGAGCTGGTGCGCGCTTCCTATATCATGGCGAAACTGAACAAAGGCGGATACGACCTCGCTAATTTCAGCTCGAAAAACTATTTCTATGACCGGGTTTACTCCCGCAATAATTTTTACGAGAAAAAGGTGTCGTACATTGGAAATGTAGCTTCCATTGCGCCTTTCCACGTACTCTGGCCCATTCCGTCGATTGTAATTACAGCCAATACCCTCGCCGTGATCAACCAGAATGTAGGTTATGAAGGTGCAGAAAGGAATGTGGCTCCGCTTGAAACAATTGAGTAGCAAACATTGAGGGCTGCACCGAAAGTATAACCAACTCAGGTGCAGCCTTTCCTGGTACCAGGGCTTCTTCTTTGTTGTTTTTGGAAAAACGCGCTTTATATTGGGCAAAAATGCCTGTTAATACCCGATGAAAAAAGATACTACTTATTACGGAGTGAAGGAAATTGCACGGCGGGCCAATGTGTCCATTGCAACCGTCGACAGGGTCATTCACAACCGGACAGGCGTTTCTGAGAAGACCAAGCGCAAGATCAATGAGATCATTAAGGAACTTGATTACCAACCCAATATTCTCGCGAGCCGCCTGGCTTCCCGCAAAATCATCACACTGGCTGTGATGATACCCCGCGTTTCTGACGAAACCGATTTCTGGGAAGCACCGCTACGCGGGATCAGGCGGGCCGAGGCAGAAATCAAGAAGTATGGAATTGAGATTTTACATTTCTTTTTTGATCTGAATGATAAAAACTCATTTGAAGAGGAGGCACGGAAGCTATTGAAAGAAGATATCCAGGGTGTGCTGCTTTCTCCTTCTTTTATTGAAGAATCGAAGGAATTCGTCCAGACTTGCCACGAGAAAAAGATCCCGCTTGCATTCATCGACTCTGATCTGCCGGGCCAGGATAACCTTTGCTACATTGGTCCGCATTTGTACCAGAGCGGTTATGTAGGTGCCAAATTGCTGACCTACCGGCTGAAAGAAAATCATAAAGTACTGGTTGTCAATATTTCAAAAGAGATCGACAACTATAATTACCTGCAGATCGAAAAAGGGTTTCGCGCCTATTTTACCGACCACGATCAGCCTTGCGAAATTGTGCGGATCGATATTCCAGATACGGATAACCTTTCTGTGACCAATGCATTGACGCGCATCCTGCATGAACATGAAGACCTGGAAGCCATTTTCGTGACCAATTCCAGGGTTTTCGCAGTTGCTTCCTTTTTGAAGAAGAGCAAGCGTACCGATATTTCGCTGATCGGCTACGACTTTTTGAAAGAAAATATCAATTACCTGAATGAAGGATTAATCGATTTTCTGATCTGCCACAAACCTGAAGAGCAGGGTTACCGCGGACTGATGGCGCTTTATCAAAAACTGGTACTTGGCGCACCCGTTGAAAAGGTGCATTTCATGCCTATTGACATCATTACTAAAGAGAACCACGCATTTTATCAAAACTGATCATTTTGCAAATTCAAATATGTTAGTATATTTACGGGTACGTACCCGATCACACTACATCATTAATCCTATTCCTAAACTCTTATCCTGAAATCTCTATGCATTCGCTTAGCAGAAGAACATTCATTTTACAATCGGCAGCAGCAGGCGCAGGTCTGAGCATGCTGGGCCACCTGCCACTTTCGGCAAAGCCGGCAGAAGGCAAACGGGTTGGTATCATCGGCCTGGATACCTCCCACAGCATTGCATTTGCCAAGGCGCTCAATGCAGCTACCCCGGATCCGGTTTTTGAAGGCTACAAAGTGGCGGCCGCTTATCCTTATGGCAGCAAAGAAATCGAATCCAGTGCGAAGCGCATTCCCGGGTACATTGAAGAAGTGAAAAAGCTGGGCGTTGAAATCGTGGATTCCATTCAGGACCTGTTGAGTAAAACAGACGTAATCCTGCTCGAGACCAACGACGGTAGGCTGCATTTACAGCAGGCACTGGAAGTTTTCAAGTCGGGAAAAAGAATGTTTATCGACAAGCCGGTAGCAGCTTCCCTCTCTGACACGCTCGCTATTTTTGAAGCTTCGAAAAAATACAAAGTACCTGTATTCTCTGCCTCCTCTTTACGGTATATCAAAGGCATTGAAGCGATCGATAAGTCGAAAGTGCTTGGGGCGGATACGTATAGCCCGGCCGTTCTTGAAAAAACGCACCCTGATTTCTACTGGTATGGTATCCACGGCGTGGAAACATTATACACCGTCATGGGCACCGGCTGCAAGAGCGTAACCCGCGTCAATACACCCAATACGGATATTGTAGTCGGTATCTGGGGCGATGGCCGCACGGGAACATTCCGCGGTACCCGCACGGGAAAACACGATTACGGCGCAACCGTTTTTACACAGGACGGGAACAAAGTACTTGGCCCTTATGGTGGTTACGAACCTCTTTTGAAGGATATTATAAAGTATTTTCAAACCGGGGAAGTGCCGGTAACACCCGAAGAAACGATTGAGATATTCGCCTTCATGGAAGCTGCCGATGAGAGTAAAAGGCAAGGCGGAAAAAGTGTATTGCTGGAAACAGTGCTGGCCAAAGCACGCAAGAAGTAAGCATTCAGTCCGTCACCTAAACCCGGAAATCCCATGAAACAGTTTTTGAACAAACTTTCAAGGCGAAGCTTCATTAAACAAAATTCCCTCGCCGGAGCAGGACTCATGCTTGCTTCGACAGGCGCCGCCAATGCATTTTCTGTCAAAACCAATGCTGCTCAAAAACCAGCTATACTCGGAGGGCCGGCTGCATGGAGTGCCGAAAAGTGGCCCACCTGGCCACAATGGAATCCTGAGACGGATGAAAAGCAGGTACTTGAAGTATTGCGGAGCGGCGTATGGTCGCGGGCGCAGGTAGTAACACAGTTTGAAAAGGAATGGGCCGCCGCGCTGGGCGTGAAACGTTGCCTCGCGGTGGTGAATGGGACCAACGCGCTGGTAACTGCATTGAACCAAATGGATATCAAAGGCGGAGACGAGGTACTGGTTCCTCCTTACACTTTTATCGCCACGGTCTCAGCAGTTTTGTCAAATGGCGCAATGCCCGTTTTCGTGGATATCGATCCGGAGACGTTTCAAATTGATCCCGCCAAGATAGAAGCGAAAATTACGCCTCGCACCAAAGCGATCATCGCCGTGCATATCCTCGGCTTGCCGGCAGATATGGACCGGATTATGGCGATTGCCAAAAAGCACAAGCTGATGGTGATTGAAGATGCCTGCCAGGCGCATTTGGCTATTTATAAGGGTCAAAAAGTAGGTTCAATCGGGGATGCGGGCTGTTTTAGTTTTCAAAACTCAAAGAACCTGCCGATCGGGGAAGGGGGAGCGGTAGTGAGCAACAATGACCAGTTTATGGACCGCTGCTTTTCTTACACCAACTTCGGTAATGCATATGGAACGGCGGTGGGCTCGGTAAGCGCGGGGAGTTTGATGCAAGGCACCAAGCTGCGGTTTACAGAATACCAGGCGGCGATCGGTCTAGCCCAATTGAAAAGACTGGACGCGCAAACCACACTCCGCCACGAAAATGCAGAATATCTCAAATCGCTCATCAAAGACATTCCCGGGATCGTGCCTTATAAGTTGTACGACAATGTAAACCGCGGCGCATTTCACCTTTTCCCTTTTCGTTTCCAGAAAGAAGGTTTTAAAGGGTTGTCGCGCGATTTATTCCTCACGGCGCTCCGCTCGGAAGGTGTACCCTGCGCAAGCGGCTACGCGACTTTGAATACACAGCCTTACCTGAAAGACACTTTTGATTCCAAAAACTACCGGAAAATGTATCCAAAGGAAATGCTGGATATCAATGCATACAACGAGCGGAATAAATGTCCGGTAAACGACAAAATCTGTAACGAAGAGGCAGTGTGGTTTACGCAGAACATGCTGCTCGGTACCAAAGAAGATATGAAATCAATCTCATCGGCGATAGAAAAAGTATACGCCCACGCTGACAAGATTAAAACTGCTGCGAAGAAATGAGAGCATTGCTGCTGGTTTTCCTGGTACTCACGCAAACCTTCGCTTTTGCCCAAAACCAAGGGTGGAAAGCAGGTGTGGCCAAAGTCGTGATCACGCCCGAAGGTCCGCTTTGGATGGCCGGTTTTGCTGTCCGCACGCACGCTTCGGAAGGTAAGCTGCACGATTTGTGGGCAAAGGCGCTGGCGCTGGAAGATGCAGAGGGAAAGCAGGCAGTTCTGATCACTTCCGATTTGCTGGGTTTTCCGAAAGCAATGTCAGACGAGATACG
>NZ_JBHYGF010000211.1:5523-7409 GCF_051859145.1 Dyadobacter sp. | reverse complement strand
GCTAAATCAAGCCTCGTATTTCCAGCCGTATTTTCTTGTAATCTTCTTCTTTTTCATGTTTTTGACAGAAACCTTCATCGAGATATCTTTCTCCGGCCGGTCTCTTTCATTTTTATCAACAGAGGCAATCTTGTCGATTACTTCCATTCCGTCGATCAACTGACCGAACACAGTATAAGAACCGTCCAAATGCGGGGTACCTCCCACAGTCTCGTATACTTTCCGCTGTGCGTCGGTAAGCTTGCGGGCTGCCCGTGAGGCTTGCTTATCCAGATCGTCTTTACTCCATTTCCGACCTTCTACCACATAAAACTGACAGCCGCTTGATTCTTTTGCGGGATTGTTATCGCGGGCTGCAGCCAATGCGCCCTTCTGGTGAAACAGTTTCGGGCTGAATTCAGCGGGTATCCGGTACCCGTTTTCCCCATTGCCCAGGTTATCGTCAGGTTTGGCATTTTTCGATTTGGGATCGCCTCCCTGGATCATGAAATCATCGATTACGCGGTGGAAAAGTACGCCGTCGTAAAAGTTTTCCTTGGCAAGCTTAATGAAGTTGGCTTTGTGTTTCGGGGTTTCGTCAAACAGGATAAAACGCATTGTACCCTTATCGGTCTCAATGGTAACTACCTCGTCTTTTTTAGATTTCTTTTGAGCAAATGCATGAACAGACAGCAGACACAATGCTGCCAGGATAATCGAATTTTTGGTCTTCATAAATGTTAGTTTGCAGCCAGTACGTTTTTATTTGCCGGGTAAAACTGGAATTTCAACCCGTAATCTTTGCCTTCGGAAACATCTTCCATGTTCACGCGAACAGACTTTCCATTCCAGAAAATCTTCTTAGGCTCCTCTTTCGGGGCGCCCTGACTTTCTGTATAATAACTCTTTCCTGCACGCCAAAGCTGTTTTGTCGCCTCCGGGCTGTTCAGGTAAACGTCAACGGTAATCCGGTTAACCTTCTTGTCCTTATCAAAAAAATACTGAACGTCGATTGTTTCAAGCCGGCTCGTTTCGTGCGTGTAGCCCAGGTGATCGGGTGTTTCTTCAAACATTTCAAACGTCTCGGCAGCTTTGACTTTCGCTACCGGATCTCCGAATGCAACTCCTCTCAGTACAGTTTGCTCATTATCGTCGGCAGACCCGAGAATGGTATCCAGAAGCTCCGACTGGTCACTGTTAAGGTCCGGTTGTGACGGTTGTTCTACAACTACGGAATCTGTTGCGGCTTCGGATTTTTCATTTGTCTTGGTATCGCAACCAACCATTATGATCGCCAGAAGCATAATGGTGGTCCAATAAGTACAATATTTCATGGGCGTAAACATTATTTTCATTCGGTCAGGTTAAATGTGCGGTTAAAATAGTCGTGCCTTGGTCTGTGTTTTTGCGGCTCAATGCAATTTAGTGATAAATACAAATTCCGGAAATGGGCCTAAAATTCTCTCGAAACATTGAAAAAGAACCGGCGCTCGCCTTTTGCATTCAGTGTGATATTGAACCTGGTTACAATATTATAAAAAGTTACCACGTCCAGCCCCGCGCCTGCACCATATAGCATGGAATTGCCAAGCCTCGTGTTGCTGAATTCAGGATAACTGTTTTTAACATAGCCGGCATCTGCAAAAGTATTGATATAGGCCGCCAGTGGAATGGTGTTAAACTGCCTGATCGGAATGAACTTTAAATGTTTTTGAACAGAGAACAGGCGGTATTTCAATTCATTTTTGAGAAGCGCATAATCCTGCCCGTCTACCACGTACAGCTCATAACCCCGCACCAGGTCGTTCCGGTAACCAAGTCCGATTGTTTGCAGGTAAGGTTGCTTTTTCGGAAAAGATACCCTTCCTCTCACACCGCTGTTGAAGTAGAAATTCTTGCCCAGAGGG
>NZ_JBHYGF010000211.1:0-5513 GCF_051859145.1 Dyadobacter sp. | reverse complement strand
GGACGTATTTCCTGTATAAACCGTAAAAATAAAGCGTGTTTACATCGTCTCCTGGCAGGATACCGAGTTTCGAGATCTGTGCCGAAAAGCTTTGTCCCTGCAATGCATATTGTACATTATCGCGCTTATCGTAGCTGAAAGTGTAGGTAAGCTGCACGTATTGCTGCCGCTTTCTGCCATCAAGCATGTAGTTCGGGTTCAAAATCGCGATCGTATCCGAAATCCTGGACTGGCTCCATCTGAGATCTACCGAATGGAATGCGTAGTATTTGTTGCGGCGGGTGAGGCTGACGTAAGTGTAAAAGCGCCTGCGGTTCACATCCTCGCTGTTGAGGTACTGCAGCTTGTCGCGCCAGGTCCTGTATGCCGTTGTTTTGTTGATTGAAAATGAGGTACCTATTGTTATGCCGGTTTTTTGGGCCTTGTCCAGGTAAGGCAGGGTGTAGGCAATTTCAAACTTGGGAATAAAGCCGAACTCTGCCAGAAGACGAAGCTTATCCGCGCGGCCGGTCACATTTCCGTAGCTGAAATAAGCCCCGTAAGTTGTTCGGGAAAGGTCGCGCTTGCGTTCGTACCACCATTCATTGAAATTACGGTCGGCCAGCTGGAACACCGGCAATGCAATGAGGTACCATCGTTCTTTGACCAGGATCAGGATATCTGTGCGGAGCGAATCGGGATTGGGCTTGGCAAGCAGCTCGACGGTAATGAACAGGTTGGTGTTGATCACCTTGCGCCTGTCGATTTCCAGCTTTTCTTTCAGCAGTGCTGCCGGAATGGTATCGCCCGGTTTGATCGCCATTTCACGCAGAATAATGCCGGTGCGTGTCTTATGGTTTCCCTCCACACTTACTTCCCCAATCACGATCGTGCCGGTACTGTCGGGCACAACCTCTTGTGAATAAGTTGCTTGTGTGTAAGTGAGTAGAAGAAAAATAAAAGAAATACAGCTTTTGACAGAATTCATTCTTCACAACCGGGTTTCCGTAAAGAAACGATACTTTCCTTGAATATGGTGAAAAATGATTGAAAATAGGCCATTGACACACTTTTACGCTCCAAAAAATACCTGGCATAATCAGTAGTCCATTCCCCGGCCTCGCCAGTATCCTTGACATACATAACAAGCCAAAAACCATGTCACTTTCCCGGGCGGAAACATTGATAGAAAAGCTCATCAGCAACAAGCTTTCAGGGGAAGAGCTTTCTGAGCTGCTCGCCGGCATTACGAGCGAAGAGCAGCAGCAAGCGTACTCGGATGTTTTGGAAGCCTATTTCAACCAGCTCCTGAAAGAGGGGCAAAAGCAGGAAAAATGATTTTTAACAAAACGCAACCTATGTTTTTAACTACTACCAACTTGTTACTATGAAACCGAAAGCGACTTTGAAAATGGCGGCACGATGTATGCTCGCTCTGCTCTTCTTCTCCGGAACGGACATCTCCGCATTTGCAGCCGGGATCGTGAAAATTGAAAATGATTTATCAGTAGCCAGGATCAGGGGTAAAGTAACTTCCGCAGTAGACGGAGCGCCGCTGCCGGGTGTGAACGTACTGATCAAAGGCACACAAATAGGTACCACCACGGACGCGGCCGGTACTTACTCCATTGATGCCGACGGAAGCAATGTAGTTCTCGTATTCTCTTACATTGGTTTTAATACCATTGAAATGGAGGTACAGGGAAAGAGTGTGATGGATGTAGTATTGGAAGAAAACGTCGCTACGCTGCAGGAAGCAGTTGTAACTACGGCGCTTGGTCTTAAAAGAGATGTGCGCTCCCTGGGCTATAACGTAGGTAAAGTGGCAGCCAAAGATATTGCTAATGTAGCCAATGAAAACGTACTTACCTCACTCTCAGGACGCGTTTCAGGTGTTTCTATCAACCAGACGAGCGGTATCGGGTCGTCGATCAGCATTGTTATCAGGGGCGCGGCTTCATTGAAAAACAACCAGCCGCTTTTTGTGGTGGACGGTGTTCCGCTTGCCAACAGTCTCGCCAATGTAAGTGAGAAAGGAAGTGGTAACAAAGTCGATTACGGTAATGCGATCTCTGATATCAATCCGGACGATATCGAAAGTATGTCGGTATTGAAAGGGCCCAGTGCAGCAGCACTTTATGGTTCACGAGCAGGTAACGGGGTAATTTTGATCACGACCAAGTCAGGAAAGAAAGGCAAAGGTTTGGGGGTTTCTTTTTCAACTTCCAATGTTTTCGAAAAACCTTACCGCTACCTCGACCTGCATTACAAATATGCGAATGGGGAAAGACCTTTCCAGCTTGACGAATCTTCTGCTTACTGGGGAGGCTTGCCGCTCGACCAGGGAATCAAGGAAGTACAGTGGAATAGTCCGCTGGATGCCAACGGACAGCCGATCCCGACCGAGCTGAAATCGCACAAAGACAATATGAAGAACTTCCTGCAAACGGGGATTACTTCAACAAATAACCTGACTGTTTCGGGTTCAACAGATAAATCGACCTACCGCGTTTCTTACAACAACATGAGCAACCGCGGCCTGATCCCGAACTCGGACCTTTACCGTAATTCGTTGTCAGTGGCAGGAACTTTCGATATGCACAAGAACCTGAAATTGAGTACCAATGTCAATTTTGTAAGATCTAATTCAAACAGCCGGCCGCAGACTTCCGAGCGCGACGGAAACCCGTTACAGGCAGTATACTATTCTTCGAGCTATGATATCAATGATCTGAAAGGTGTTTGGAAACCCGGATTGGAGCAGATAGAGCAGCTTACAGTTGCGAAAGGTGAAACCGACAACCCTTACTTTCTTGCCAAGTACCTGACCAATGCGTATACCCGTGACCGTATATATGGAAATTTGAAGCTGGACTGGACCATCGCACCCGGCTTAACCGCATTTGTTCGCTACTCACACGATATGTACGATGAAGACCGCGAAACCAAAATTCCTTGGAGCTACAAAAGCATGGCGAAGGGCGGTTACTACCTCGAAAACATCGGTCGCAATGAAAGCAATGCAGACTTTTTGATTACCAAAAATATTAAGGCCGGTGGTCTGGATGTGAACGTTTCAGGTGGTGGTAACATCATGAAGCAGCACGGCAACAGCTCAAACCTGGGCGGTCGTGACTTGTCGGTTCCGGGATTATATAATATCTCCAACATTCCCGTCGGAAACCGGGTGGTAGGAAACGGAAGCTTTAAAAAGGCGATTTACAGTTTGTATGCACTGGCTTCGATCGGGTTTAAAAACCAGCTGTACCTGGATTTGACTGCCCGCAATGACTGGTCGAGTACATTGCCTGAGACAAACAGGTCTTACTTCTATCCTTCTGCTTCTCTGAGCTGGCTGGCGAGTACTACATTCAATCTGCCTTCCTATGTATCTCTGTTCAAACTCCGCGGAGGCTGGGCGCAGGTGGGTAATGATACAGATCCTTATCAGCTGTATCCAAATCTTGGTACCGGTAACTGGGGAGATCTGGTAACTGCCAATCTGGGTGATGTGCTGCTGAACCCAACCTTGTTGCCCGAGATAGCAACTTCTGTGGAAGGTGGTGTTGATTTCAATTTGTTTGATAACCGGCTGCGTTTTGACCTTACCTATTACGATCGCGCCAATACCAACCAGATTTTCAGTGTACCGATGGCGCCTTCCACAGGTTATGCCAGCAAGAATATCAATGCAGGAAAACTGGTGAGCCGCGGTTGGGAAATCGGATTGGGTGGAACACCTATCAACAACCGGAATGGATGGAGCCTTGATATGAATGCCAATTTCAGCCGCAACCGCGTCACTGTAAAAGAACTTGCTCCCAACTTCCCCTATTTTGAGCAATGGGGTGAAAATGGAGCAGGGGCTTATACCTATGTAGGTGAGCAGATCGGTAATATTTACAGCCGTGGTTTTGCAACAGTGACAGACATTCACCTTACTACCGCTGGCCGATTATTGCCTACGATGAAGAAGGTAAAGGTGATATGGACTGGCAAAGTCTCGGCGGCCGCGAAAACAATGTGAAGGTTGGTAACTACAATCCAGACTTTCTCGTAGGTGCGCAAGCAACACTTTCATATAAGAGATTCTCACTTGGTCTGAGCTTTGACTGGCGCCAGGGTGGAGAGTTTATGTCTTTTACTTATCGTTATGGAGAATCCGACTGGAAATCACAACGCCAGATCGACAACCTGATCCCGGGAAGCCTGTACAGTCCTGATGAACTGGTCGCCCTGCTGAAATCGGATCCTGAAAAATACATCATTCCTAAAAACGGAAACTTCCCGAGAGTCGGTGGGCATACAGCCGCCACCGGAGGTTTTGGTGAAGATGGCGATGGTGCATTTATTCCGGGTGTTTGGCAGGACAAAGACGGTAACTATCACGAATGGCTGGGCGGCCCGGGTACCAAAACTTTACCGATCACCAACATGTATCCGTGGAGCTTTAACCAGCAGGTTACCTTCGACGCCTCTTTTGTGAAATTGAGAGAGATCACGTTAAACTATAAAATCCCGGTGCTTTTTGGTACAATCCGCAATGCGAACCTTTCTGTTTACACAAGAAATATCATGTTGTGGACAGCTGCGAATATCGGTATCGATCCTGAAAGAGCATTCTGGGCTGATCCTAACAAAGGCGGCTTCCGCCAGGGTATCGAGCGCCAGAACGTAATGCCCTGGACTATTCCATTCGGGTTTAAGCTCAATTTTGACTTTTAAGGCGCAAACGCTTATTCATACTTAATCATAAAGCGATGAAGATTTTTAAATACATTCCTCAAATAGCATTTATCCTAATGCTGCTGGCGGTGACTTCCTGTAACGAGTCGCTGACGGAAATCAATAAAAACCCGAATGGCGTAGATCCGAACAGCGCGAATCCAAACCTGCTTATGCCGACTGTGATGGCGGGTGTCGCCAATCAGTACCTTGGATTGGGATTCGGCCGCATTGCGGGCGTAGTTCAGCATACACAGGAAGATGCATGGAAAAATGGTTTTAATGACTACGACTGGTCGGAAGAAGATAATGAATGGACAGCGTGGTATGGTTTCCTGCGTAACAATAACCTGCTTTACAAAAGAGCCGTTGAGACTAATTCGAAGTTCCACCAGGCAGTAGCGCTGACGATGAAATCCTTCATTTTCGGCACAATCGCCGATCTCTGGGGCGACGCGCCTTACACCAATGCACTCAAAGGCGATGAAGGCCAGATGCTCCCTCAATTCGATAGCCAGGAAGTTATTTACAAAGGCGTAATTGAAGATTTGAAAACCGCTTCTGCCATGTTTGCTACGGGCGATGCAGGTACTTACGCATCAGGCTATGATGTCTATTTCGATGGGAATACGCAGAAGTGGCAGAAGTTTGCAAATACACTTTTGCTGCGCTACTATATGCGCATTTCTTCCAAGCTTCCGGACATTTCGAAGCCCGGTATTGAGGCGGTTTACACCTCAGGTATTTACATGAAGGATGCGGCAGACGACGCGGTGATGGAGTTCATAGGAACTGCTTCAAACAACTCC
>NZ_JBHYGF010000210.1:0-7413 GCF_051859145.1 Dyadobacter sp. | reverse complement strand
GGCGTAGAGATCATCGGACTTGCATTTGAACGTTCGGACAAACCCGAAGTAGCCAATCCGAAAATCACCAAAATGGTCGAGCGTTTCGGCATTCAATATCCCGTTGTACTGGCCGGCACAAGCACCGACGAAGCTACTGCAAAGGCGCTTCCAATGCTCAACAAGGTAATGTCCTACCCGACCACCATTTTCCTCGATAAAAAAGGAAAAGTGCGCGAGATACACACCGGATTCTCAGGTCCGGGTACCGGAAAATACTACGATGAGTTTGTCACTGAGTTCAACACACTGATGGACAAGCTGATCAGCGAGAAGTAAGCTATTATACCCGATACACCGCGACCAGCCATCGCGGTGTATTTTTTTGACCAAAAAATGGTATGCTTGCATAATACTACTGCGGTTTTTACATTTGTAAAGAAGGCTTCACTGATATCATTTAGCAGATCAAGACCAATGCGGAAAGAGAAAACGGTTGATTTTCAGATAAAACGGGCCTGGCATTCTATATCCAGAATGTACAATGCATATGCGGGGCGCTACGACACAACCATGTCGGTGGGCTATGTGCTTTTGAATATCGACATTGAAAACGGCACTCCTGCCACCAAGATCGCTCCGCTGCTTGGAATGGAGCCGCGAAGCCTGGTGCGCATGCTTAAAACGCTGGAAGAGAAAGGATTAATTAAGCGGGAAGTAAGTGAAAATGATAAGAGGTTTGTCAGGATTGTGCTGACCGAATTAGGCAAAGAAAAGCGCGAGCTGGCCAGGGAGGGGGTAATTTCTTTCAATACTATGGTGAGGGATAAGATACCACTCGAAAAGCTCGTCACTTTTTTTGATGTAATAAAAGATATTAACAGGCTGGTAGAGGAAGAAAACCAGAAACTTAAAGCCGGCGAGGGAGATGCGGAAGAAGCATTTTGACTTTGCTGCTATTCTAAAAACCAAAATCTTTAACTGATGAATCGTTCAATCCGTAAAGTAGCTGTGCTGGGTTCCGGCATTATGGGTTCCAGGATCGCCTGTCACTTTGCCAATATCGGGGTGGAAGTGCTTTTGCTCGACATTGTCCCGAAAGAGCTTTCCGAGGCCGAAAAAGCGAAGGGGATATCTATTGAACATCCGGCTTTCAGAAATAAAATTGTAAACGAATCGCTGCAGCAGACCCTTAAAGCAACTCCCGCTGCACTTTATAGTCCAGGTTTTGCCTCCCGCATTAAAACGGGAAACTTTGATGATAACCTGGCAGATATTAAGAATTACGATTGGGTGATTGAAGTGGTAGTGGAGCGGCTGGATATTAAAAAAAGTCTTTTCGAGAAAGTAGATGCGCTCCGCAAGCCGGGTACGCTCATTACTTCCAATACTTCGGGTATCCCGATCCATTTAATGGCAGAGGGACGCAGTGAGGATTTTCAAAAGCACTTTTGCGGTACCCACTTTTTCAACCCGCCGAGGTACCTCCGCCTGCTCGAAATTATCCCTACCCAGCAAACAGACCAGCAGGTAATTGACTTTTTGATGCATTACGGCGATTTGTTTTTAGGTAAAACAACAGTTCTCTGTAAAGATACCCCAGGCTTTATTGCTAACCGACTCGGCATTTACGCATTGATCCAGACGATCCGCGTGGCGGAAGAAATGGGATTGAGCGTAGATGAAGTGGATAAGCTCACCGGCCCCGTCGCTGGTCGCCCGAAATCGGGCACTTACCGGCTTTCTGATGTGGTGGGCCTAGACACTACAGTGCACGTAGCCAATAATTTATATGCTTCTGGAGAAGGAAAAGACGAATCGCGCGACGCTTTTGTCCTGCCTTCCATTATGCAAAAGCTGTTTGATAATAAATGGCTGGGGGACAAAACAGGTCAGGGATTTTATAAGAAAGTAAAAGACGAAAAAGGCAAATCTGTAATCCTGGCGCTGGACTTCCAGACTTTGGAATACAAACCTTCTGAAAAGGTGAAGTTTGCTACACTGGAAGGTACCAAGGCGATCAGTGATGTTTGGAAGCGCTTTCCGGTACTATTGGCAGGAGCAGACAAAGCAGGTGAGTTTTATAGAAAAACCTTCGCTGACATTTTCCGCTATGCCAGTTTCCGCATTCCCGAAATTTCCGACGAGATATTCCGCATTGACCAGGCAATTTCAGCAGGGTTCGGCTGGCAATATGGTCTTTTTGAAACATGGGACGCGATCGGGCTGAAAAATATGCTGGTTATCATGGAGAACCTCGACCAAAAACCGGCACAGTGGGTGTATGAAATGGTGGAAGCAGGCAACGAATCCTTCTATAAAGTAGAGACTGGAAAACGGCTTTACTACGATATACAATCGAAATCTTACAAGCAAATCCCTGGCCAGGACAGCTTTGTAATCCTGAGTAATCTATCCCAAAATATAGTCTGGAAAAATGCAGGCGCAAACCTTTACGACCTGGGCGACGGGATTCTGAACCTGGAATTCAAATCCAAGATGAATACAATGGGCGCGGAAGTGATCGAGGGTATTCAGAAAGGGATCAGCATTGCCGAAAAGGATTTCCGCGGACTGGTGATTGGCAACGAATCGAGCGAAGCATTTTCGGCGGGTGCCAACCTGGCGATGCTGTTCATGTTTGCGATAGAGCAGGAATTTGACGAGATCAATATGGTTATCGCGCAGTTTCAGCAAACCATGATGCGCGCGCGTTATTCTTCCATTCCCGTTGTTACAGCCCCGCATACACTGGCATTGGGCGGCGGCTGCGAGCTGAACTTGCATGCAGATAAGATCGTGGCACACGCAGAAACCTACATTGGTCTTGTTGAATTGGGTGTGGGACTGATCCCGGCTGGCGGGGGAACAAAAGAAATGGCGCTCCGCTGCTCAGATTTGTATAAAGCGGGAGATCCCGAGCTCAATATCCTGCAAAATGCATTTATGAACATTGCGCAGGCCAAAGTATCCACGTCGGCACAGGAGGCACTTGAAATGAACTATCTGCAGGAAAAAGACCAGATCGTACTCAACCGTTCACGCCTGATCGCAGAAGCGAAACAGGCTGCACTCGACCTGGCGGACAATGGATATACGCAGCCCAAGCAGCGCAACGATATCAAAGTGCAGGGCAGGACGGGCATGGCACTTTTCATGGCAGGTATTGCGCAAATGCGGCTGGCTAATTACATCAGCGACCATGATGCGAAAATCGCCAATAAGCTGGCTTACGTGATCAATGGAGGAGATCTCAGTTATCCTCAGCTGGTTACGGAACAATACCTGCTTGACCTTGAACGTGAAGCGTTCCTTTCACTCTGCGGCGAGAAGAAAACGCTGGAAAGAATGCAGGGATTGCTAAATGGAGGCAAGCCACCGCGTAACTAGCTGCTGCATTCCGGGAATGGAATTATAAGCAGGCGAATTTGTGTTTTTGAATATTAGGATTTCAGCTCAAAAATTCGATATTTAGAATTGATCAACTCAAATCTTTTCTAAAACCATTTAAT
This sequence comes from Dyadobacter sp., assembly GCF_051859145.1. GTDB lineage: Bacteria > Bacteroidota > Bacteroidia > Cytophagales > Spirosomataceae > Dyadobacter. The sequence continues at coordinate 3,922 of NZ_JBHYGF010000210.1, read as the reverse complement.
CTTTGCGTCGATCCCAACCACAAGAAGAGCCTTATAATCAACAATGATTTCGAAAAAAGCCAAATACGCGCTGAAAGCACTCAAAGTCTTAGCGGAGCAATATGGAAAAGGTCCCGTACTGATATCTTACATTGCAGAGAAGGAGAAAATCCCGAAGAAGTTCCTGGAGGCGATTCTGCTCGACCTGCGCAATAATGGTGTTTTACAAAGTCAAAAAGGAAAAGGCGGCGGGTACCTGCTGAGAATGCCGCCGGGAGAAGTTAATTTTTCAAAAGTACTGCGGATAATTGACGGTCCCATCGCACCCGCTCTGTGCGTTTCAATGTTCTTTTATGGTCGCTGTGACGATTGCAAAGACGAAGAAACGTGCAGCCTGCGCACTGTGCTGGAAAGGTGGCGCGACGCTAACCTGGCTGTTCTGGACAAAACCACATTAACGGACCTGCTGCGTGCTGAAAATGCAGGATCGGAGATTTTACCTTAATACTGCCCGATCGTTGCGGACAAACAGTCGCGTACCGTCAAAGTCTCCGATATACTTATAATTGTTTTGGACGTAAGTCAATAGCGCAGGGTAGCTTTCAATACCCTGCGTTTTTTTGTCCTGAACCCAGAAGCTGTTCTTCCCGACGGCATCCAGAATGAATGCAGGTTTGGTACGTTCCAGATCAGACATATACCTTTTTCGATAAACTTCCCGCATCGGATGTTCAAATATGGACCGCTCGGAATGGTTTTCGGCGGTACCTTGCGCCAGTTGCGCTTCCACGTAATACCTGCATTGCCAGCCCCACACAATCATATAATCCGCCTCAGAGCTATACTTTTTCAGCTCCTCAACAACCGGGCTTTGAGCCAGTGTCGTTGCGTCCACCGAATAAAAGTTATTGACTTTCCTTTCCTTGAAAAAGCCCGCAGCATCATTTCCTGCAAACCATAACAAAAATGCAGCCGGGAAAATAATGGCAAAATTGGCGATTCTTTGGATACCCGCAGCTGCTATTAGCGTCCACGGAAGAATGCAGAAGTTGAGGTAATGGATAAAGTCATTCCCGGATTTGGTAACAGCATAAATGCCCGCTAGTAGCAGCAAAAGGATAATTAAAGAAATAACGAAGCTGTTTTCCCTTTTTTTTGCATTGATAATCGTAGCAACACCAAGCAATATCGGCAGAATAAGTGCGAAGGTATAAAACTGAAAATCTGGCGATAAGCTAAAAATGCGCCAGAACTGACCCGGGATTCCAAAAACGCCCTGGCCTCCGGCATAAATCGCATTACCTAGCAGGTAGAAATCGATCATATCCGTGAAGACGCCGTTCGTCAAAGTCCAGATCAGGGTAATCAAAGGAAAGGTAATGCCGCCAAGGAGCAGCCAAATCAATGGCAGTACGTCGCGCTGATTTCTGAACCATTGATATACATAAAATAAGGCTGCGAAAACGAGGACAAAAGCCTGTGGAACAGCCTGTAACTTGGCAAAAGGAACAGCGCCGGCAACCAACCCGAGCAGGAAAGCATTGCTCTTCAAACTTCCATTTTGGACACTGATCCGCGATAACAACCAAATGCAGAGCGCCAGAAGAAATACCGGAAGCTGCTCACTGGAATAATGAACAAAATCGACTTCCTGCGTAAAAGAGAGTAAAAAGAGTGGTACAATCCAGGCAAGACGGGCTGTGCTTTCGCCAAACCAGTTTTTTAATGAGAAGAAGAGCAAAAGCAGGGAGCCCGCAGAACAAAGCAGCCCCATCAACCGACCGGAAGTATAGTTGATCTCAAATCCCAAAAGGCGGGGGACCACAAGCAGGTAATTATCGAGCGGACCAATGGTAGTTCCATCCACCGAGCGCCAGTAAACAGGATCCTGGAACAGCGTGATCGCGTGGCTCAACATCTGGCTCTCATCCGGATTGAGCTCACGATTGAACACGATCACGGGCATACGCATCAAAAAAAGCAACAAGATCCCGAGCAGAACAAAGGCGCCCGAAGACAGCTTTTTATAACCTGCCGATAACACAATCATCCCGGCCAGCAGATAGCCGATCATCCAATAGACTGTTGGGGAATGATCGAAAGTAATCATAGGAGACTAGCTGATGGTATCTACCTTTTCCACGAAATCCCGGTAATGCACGGCCGGAATAAAGTGTTGCTGCGAACGGTATTGTAATACCATGAACACCAGAAAAAGAGAGATCAGAAAGGCTTGCAGCATCAGGATCATCAGGGTGCTTCCCAGAGTAGAAGTCCAGCCAGGCGTTGCATTACCTATCAATTTCAGGAACAGGATCACAAAAATGAATGCGATGGCCAATCCCGACATGAAAATGGAAAAGATCAGAATGCGGACTGCCGTGGTGTCGATCATCACAGAAATTGCGCTCAGACCATGTAAAACGAGGGAAACAAAATTCATTTTACTCTCGCCCGCCAGCCTTTTCGCGCGATTAGTAAGTACAGAATCGTACGGAATGCGTGATTTAATAACCCCGCCAGGATAGTTGTTCCAGATTTCAGAGACACGCACCAGGTTTTGCAGCCTGCTTCTCGGAACAAGGCTGAAATTCCCGAAGGTGATAACCTTACCAGTTAACAATTCGAATATCAATTTATAAATCACATAAAAAATCCTGAAAACAGGACCTTCTGTCCGCTTGTTCCTTTCTGCAAAAATGATGTTATCCGGTACTTCAATCGATTTGCGTACGAGACTGTTGATATCCGACGGTGCATCCTCTCCGTCTGCATCCATTACAATCACCTTATCCGCATTGAGGTTTTCGGCTGCATAAGATAGCCCGATTGCAATTGCTTTCTGGTGCCCGAGGTTACGGTACAATCGTAATACCTTGATCTCTTTACCACCAAACTGGGCAAAGGGAAGTGTACGCAGCCTTGACGAACAATCGTCTACGATAAGTAAGGTTGTATTTGCCAGAATTGACGTTTCAACGTCGGCATTTATCTTTTGTATCAGCAGGTTCAGCGCCTCCCAGTCGTTGAATTGGGGAATGATGATGACAAAGTTTTCTGACATTGGGGGAGAAAATAGAAATCTCCGAAGCGGAGTGCTCCGGAGATCCAAAAATACAATTAAACCGTTTTTAAGCCCAACCGGGAAGATATACCGTCGTGGATCTGCGTTAAAGTCTCTACCAGACCATATTCCCAGTTCCAATCAGGATAGTGGGATTTGAATTTGGAAAGGTCGCTCACATACCAGATGTGGTCGCCGATCCTGTTAGTATCTGAATAAGAGTAAGACAGCTTGTTTCCGGTGATCTGCTCGCACAATGCAATTGCTTCCAGCATTGAACAGTTAGCAAAACGGCCGCCGCCTGCATTATAAACTTCGCCCGGACGTGGGTTTTGGTAAAAATGCCAGAACATATTTACCAGGTCGTGGCTGTGGATATTGTCACGTACCTGCTTGCCTTTATAACCAAAAATGGTATAGTGATTGCCGGTAATGGCGCATTTCATCAGGTAAGCCAAAAATCCGTGCAGCTGTGCCCCGGAGTGGTTTGGACCTGTTAAACAACCGCCGCGGAACACTGCTGTTTTCATTCCGAAATAGCGGCCGTATTCCTGAACCATAATATCAGCAGCCACTTTAGAAGCACCAAAAATCGAGTGTTTTGTGTGATCAATGCTATGGTTTTCGTCGATTCCGTTCTCGAAATAAGGGTGATTTTCGTCGATTTCCCAGCGTGTTTCCAGCTCGACAAGTGGCAAATAGTTGGGGTTATCTCCGTAAACCTTGTTTGTTGATGTGAATATGAACACAGCCTCAGGAGCGTGCAGCCTGGTCATTTCAAGCATGTTCAGCGTACCTACTGCATTTACGCCGAAATCTGTAAATGGCTCGCGGGCTGCCCAGTCGTGGCTTGGTTGTGCAGCTGCGTGAACAATCATT
>NZ_JBHYGF010000209.1:4107-7473 GCF_051859145.1 Dyadobacter sp. | reverse complement strand
CCTGGCCAAGCGCGATAATGTCCCGGATGATCTCCATACTCGCCGTGCCGCCCGAAACAGTATACGCCGTTTCGATCATGCAAAGCATAAAACATTTGATCCCGTAACCGTAAAGCGGCAGGTTTTTGACCTGCGTTTTATAGAGTTCCTGCGAAATGGAATGCTGTGGCAGGAAGTCTTCCAGCATGGCGCAGAATTGTTGCTCCGTTTCCTGGAAAAATGGCTCATTTACCCATAAAGTATCGTCAGCGTCGAAAGCAATGACCTTGATATGATTCTTCATTGTAATGTTTAAATTTAAGCCGCAAAAATCAGCCGCCTTGCCGGCAGGGAAAAGGACATTTGTCCCAATTAAATTAAAAAATGCTGCGTACCAATCTCTCGTTTTTATCATACATCGAATTCCTTTTCGATAACCCGCAAAACAGGCAGCATATCGTTTTGGAGGTATTCCCCAGAAAGGCCACGATACTCAGCAAGGGAAGTGTGACGAAGAAGGTATATTTTGTAAAAAGCGGGGTTACCAAATGCTTTATGAGCGAGGAGAATGGGAAAGACTACATTATCGAATTTTTAGGTGAAGGCGAGATCGTCGGCGAGATCGAGGCAATCAAGAACTCGGTTTGCCTGTGTAATATTGAAGCGATCACCGAGGTACATGCCTACGCATTGACGGTGAGCTATTTCCACGCGCTTTTGGAACAAAATCCAAAATTCAACAGGCTGTTGCTGGAAGAAATGGCCGAGCGGATTATCAACACCAGCAGCCGCTCGTCGGCGCAGCAGCTTTACACTATGGAACAAGGTTTAAAAAAGCTGCTTGAATTTCAATCTGGACAAAAAACAACACTGTCTAAGGAAGATATGGCGAGTTACCTTGGCATTACGGTGCGGAGCCTCAACCGTGCTTTGAAGTCGCTGCAGTAACTTCTGCGCATTTTTATATTATCTTTCAAAATTCCTTTGCCCGATCCTAAACCTGAACATGTTTCGTAATTTACTTTGCCTCTCTCTGGTTGCTGCACTTTTTGTGCAATGTGCCAGAAACCAGAAATCCGCCGGAAGCCAGCAAACAACGGTTTCTCAAACCTCCGGCCAGGCGCTTTTTACTACCAACTGCGCCTCCTGCCACGCGCTTGAAACCGAGGAAATCGGTCCGCGGCTTGGCGGGGTTACCAGTCTGTTGCCGGCCGATCAGCTGATCGCGTTTATCAAAAATCCAAATGCATTTATAGAAAAAGGCGATAAACGAACAATCGCACTGGCTGCGCGTTACAAAATGGTGATGCCGCCATTCGACTTCCTGAAAGAGGAGGAAATTAAATCGATACTGACCTACCTGGACCAGGAAAGCAAATCGCGGGACCTGAAACCGCTGGTCGTAGAGACTGATGAAGTTACTGCCAAGCCCGAGAGACTGGCCGCGCCGATTACGAAATCAAGTCTGAAAGTGGGGCTGGAAGACTTTGTGACGATGCCATTTTCAAGTGAAAAAATGCCGCGCACCCGGCTTGCTACAATGCGCTCCTCGCCACACAAAGACGGTGCCTTGTATGTGAGTGACCAACGCGGATTCATTTACCGGATCGCCGACGGACAGGTTAGCGAGTTCATGAACATTCGTCCGCTGGTTGACAATTTCATCAACGAGCCCGGGCTGGGTACCGGCCTCGGCAGCTTCGCATTTCACCCGGATTATCTGCAAAACGGCCTCATTTACATTACCCACACGGAAGCATTTAAAGGCAAAGCCGCCGACAATGTTTATAGCGACACAATCAAAGTTGCGATGCAGTGGGTGATTTCGGAATGGAAGGTGGACGATGTGAAAAGCCCGGTTTTCAAAGGCAAGCGGCGCGAGTTGCTGCGCATCAATGTGCCCGGTGCTGTGCATGGTGTGCAGGATATCGGTTTCAAGCCTGAGGTTTCGAAAGGCAGTCCGGAGTATGGACTTTTATACATCGGAATCGGCGACGGTTCATCCACGATCAGCGGCTACCCGCAGCTTTGTCACACCCTGAAATCGCCGCTCGGTACCATTCTCCGCATTGATCCGCTTGGGAGTAACAGCAAAAATGGCAACTACGGAATTCCGGCGGATAATCCGTTTGTAAAGGAAAAAGGCGATGGAGTTTACAGTGAAATTTACGCTTACGGTTTCCGGAACCCGCATAGAATGGCGTGGTATGATGGAAAGCTGTTCAGTGCCGAGGTAAGCGAGTCTAATTTTGAGGAGATCAATGTGGTGGTGCCCGGCGGGGATTATGGCTGGAATGTGCGCGAAGGTAACTTCGGGATTTCATTTAAAGATTTGAAAAAAGTATACAAAGTAACAGAGCCCGATACGCTGAAATACATTCGTCCATTTGCGCTGTACGATCATTACGATGGCAGCGCGATCAGCGGCGGTTATGTGTATGAGGGTAGATTGGAAGCTTTGAAAAACAAGTACATATGCGGAGATATCGTGAGCGGAAAGCTGTTTTTTGTAAATATTGATAAGAACCTGAGCGATCCTTCCGTGCATGAATTGACGGTTACTTATCAAGGAAAGAATACCAGCCTCACCGAACTGACCGGCGCCAAACGTGTGGATGTAAGGATTGAATACGACCGTCAGACTGGTGAAATGTATATCATGACCAAGCCTGACGGGAAGATCAGGCGGGTGGTGAATGCAACTTTATAAGTATACAGTACTGCGGCAAATGATGATTTAAAAAGAACATTATAATGAAGATCAAAAGCTACGAATTGTTCCAGGTACCGCCGAGGTGGTTGTTTTTGAAAGTGGAAACCGACGAAGGGATTATCGGCTGGGGCGAACCCGTAATTGAAGGAAAAGCGGCAACCGTGAAAGCGGCTGTAATTGAGTTAATGGACACATTGATTGGTAAAAATCCATTGGATATTGAAGGTCACTGGAATACCATGTACCGGGGCGGATTTTACCGCGGCGGACCGATTCTGATGAGCGCGATCGCGGGAATCGACCAGGCTTTATGGGATATCAAAGGGAAATTTTACAACGCGCCAGTGTATGAGCTGTTGGGCGGGAAATGCAGGGACAAGATTAAGGTATATTCCTGGATCGGTGGCGACAGACCGGCCGAGGTAGCAAGTGCCGCACAAGCTGCTTTTGATATTGGTTTCAAGGCGATCAAAATGAATGGGACCGATGAAATGCAGTACATTGATTCCTACGAAAAAATCGATCTGGTACTGCGGCGCGTGGCTTCCATTCGCGAGGCGGTAGGTTACGGATTGGATATCGGTGTCGATTTTCACGGAAGATTGCACAAGCCGATGGCGAAGGTGCTGGCCAAGGAGCTGGAACAATTCCGTCCGATGTTTATCGAAGAACCC
>NZ_JBHYGF010000209.1:3834-4089 GCF_051859145.1 Dyadobacter sp. | reverse complement strand
AAAACAATGAGGCGCTACGCGAAATTGCGCAGCATACCTGTATCCCGATTGCCACAGGCGAGCGGATGTTCAGCCGCTGGGATTTTAAAAACCTGCTGATGGACGGGTACGCGGATATTATCCAGCCCGATTTGTCGCACGCGGGGGGTATTACTGAATGCAAGAAGATCTTGTCAATGGCCGAAGCCTTTGATGTGGCCGCCGCGCCGCACTGTCCGCTCGGGCCGATCGCGCTGGCTGCCTGTTTGCAGGTGG
>NZ_JBHYGF010000209.1:0-3811 GCF_051859145.1 Dyadobacter sp. | reverse complement strand
AATGCATTTATACAGGAGCAGAGCCTCGGCATTCATTATAATCAGGGAAATGATCTGATGGATTACCTGGAAGACAAGTCGGTATTTACCTATGAAGACGGTTTTGTGAAAATCCCCGGCGGGCCCGGACTGGGCATTCAGATCGATGAGGCGCAGGTACGGAAAATGGCCGAAGTGGGACACAACTGGAAAAATCCATTGTGGACGCACGAAGACGGCAGCGCCGCTGAATGGTAATAACTTTTTGAGAAAAGCGTGGTTTTCGGATCACGCTTTTTTTGTTGTTGGAAGGTTTGCAGGAATTGGTAGCGGATAAGAATCATACTGGGGAAGTAGACAAAAAAAGCTACTGGCTAAATTAAATGTGCCAGCAAATAAGAAAATCGTAACTGATCAAAACGGGGGATCTAATTTTCTTTTGTGATATGTGACATTACATGTTACAAATTTGTTATGATTGTATCGATACGGCACAAAGGTTTACTGCTTTTTTATGAACACGGAAATGGGGCAAAGCTGCCGGCGGCTTATCTGTTTAAGATCGCACGCATTTTTGATCAACTCGAAGCAGTTACCTCAGTTGAAGATATCAAGCAAATGGGTTCAGGAATCCACAAGTTGACAGGCGACTTATCGGAATTTTGGTCAATAAAGATTTCGCCTAACTTCCGGATTGTCTTCAGATTTGAAAATGGCAATGTGCTTGATATTGATTATTTAGATTATCATTAAGTCAGTCAAAGAAAAGCGCTATGTTGAAAAGAGGCTTGCCGCCGGTACATCCCGGAGAAATTTTAAGAGAGGACTACATTCGGGAACGCGGCCTGACGGTCACCCAAGTGGCTAAGGGAATAGGTGTGGCACGGGAGAATTTATCGGCTGTGGTAAATGGTCGTGCCGGTATTAGTCCCGAACTTGCTGTAAAGCTTTCCGAAGCATTCGGGAACAGCACTCAATTTTGGGTCGACTTACAAAAGAACTATGAAGTTTGGCACGCAGAAAGAAAGGTGAACCGTTCCCAGATCGAGCATTTTGCTGGAAAAGATCTGCAAGTAGCGCAATGATCATGTTTCGCATCTGTCCTTCCAGGAACAACCCTTCTAAGGTTCATTGTCGCAAATTCCAGTATTTACAAATAAAAAAGGCTGACATCTCTGCCAGCCTTACAATTAGTGTTTCTCCCTCGTGGAATCTGCATTCAGGTTCGATTGGTTGGCTGGGTAGCCGGGCACTTCGTTTTGGTTGTCTTCTCCAACTCCCATTGCCTTCGTGCTTTCCACGTTACCGCTGTCGTTCTGGATTGTGGCGGCCGAGCTGTCTGACGAGCCTCCGCTGTCGTTCTTGGTTCCGCATGAATAGTTGGTAAATCCGATGGCCAGTGTCGCTAAGACGAAGCCCATTTTTAGCTTTTTCATGATCGTTTGGTTGATGAATAAGGCGGCGTTGTAAAAAAATGATACCAAGTTTCACCGTCCCAAACCCCTAGCACGAATTTTGTCTCGTGGATTACGAAAAACGTAAATGGTACTTCACATGAAACAATGCGAATTCAAAACGAAAGATGATGAGTCAGTTACTGTTCGGTTCTCGCTGGAAGATGTGACGGACGTTGTTCCTGATTCAGATATGCGGTACACACTGGTAGTCCTGAAAAATGGCGACAAGCATTTCATTTGCGGGACCAAGCTGGAAATTCTGGACCAGCTGGGCCTGAATAATGTGAACTGATTGTCAGTCACTAACCCATTTTGTAAGTGGCGAGATATCTCCCGCTTCCGGTTTATTCGGGGGCGGGAGTTTTTATTTTGAAGATTACTCTAAAATTGATGTTAAATCTTTCACACAGCACTTGTTTCAGTGAATGGAATTCCGGCGTTTATTGTTAGCCGGTTACCCAAAAAGCGCAATAAGGCACAAACTCACCTTCCGGGCCGCAAATGCCAGCTGCGATAGCCACAAAAAAAGTCAATGGAACCTATTACAATTGATGTAACAAACGACGTTCAATACGACGTCATTCCCATAGATTCGTCTATCTCATTTGAAAGCTTCATCCGCTTTCTGGAAGAAAAGGCGAATGAAGAGCAATCATTTAAACGTACATTTTTCGAAATGGCACTGGCGCGCCTGAAAGCGAGGCCGGAATTAAGCAGTACCGTGCCGTTGAGAGATATAGGTCGCTATAAGGATGAAATGGCGCTCGTCTGCAGTCTGCTTATGCCCATGTTTGCCGACGAAAAGCAGGTTTGCTGGGCAATGAGCGCCCCCATTAATCCTACTGTTTTCTACGGAACTTCGGGTTTTTACAACCTCATGCTGGATAATAAAACAGGCGGAATCCGTTGCGATATCGTTGTTGACGACGAGGATAGTACAACCAAGAAGAAAGAGATGGTGTACTCTTTTGTGCTGGAAAAATTTTACGGAATTCCGCCGTTACACCGCCACGAGCTCATTATCACGGTGCGTGACGACCACTCGGGATTGCAGAAATTTTACAAACTCAATATAGATACCCGTTTTTGCGAGGTAACCCCGAAAGATGCGTTGCCTCAGCTGGATGCGGAGTGGCTTGCCTCAGTTACCAGTGACGGAATGGACTTGCCGAAGATCATGGAGGCATTGCCGCTGTCACTTTTCAGGTTTGTAGGTTTTTCCGTGATCACGCTGGAAGATGTAACTGCCGATAATGCGGTGGAACAAATCAAGAATACCATTCTCGACAGGTCGCTTTTTGATCCGAATACCTATTTCAACCGGGTAGCGCATTCACTGAAAATGCTGGCCGGCGATCCGCAGTTCAATTTTGGTACAATGCCCATTTTGCGGGTAAATAACCGGTTGATCTTCAATAAAGGAACTGTGCTGTTCAGCAAGCTGATGAATGCGGCGACGGAAAATAATATGGCGGAGACCATGTACCTGCAAATGGCCGACGAATACCTCCTCGATCCCAAGCCGCTGCTGATCCGGGAGCTTACCGTGGAAGCAGGTTACAAGAAAGATTTTGCGCGGATTTTGTACGAAGATGGCGTCCGATCCTATGCGCTGATACCCGTTTTCTATGATAAAAACGTGGTTGGCTTGTTGGAAGTGTACTCCGGTCGGATCGACTCGATCGACGAGCAGGTACTGCACAAGCTGGATGCCGCGCTGCCGCTGCTGGCGCAGATCTTCAAAAATTACATTGATGAATTTCGTACTGCGATCGATAACGTAATCCGCGACAAGTTCACTTCCCTGCAACCTGCCGTGCAATGGCGCTTCCGGGAATCGGCCTGGCATTATCTGCGCGATAAAACGCTTGATCCGCAGACTGCCGCGATCGAGAAGATCCACTTCAAAAATGTTTATCCGCTTTATGGCGCCGTGGATATCAGAAATTCCACCATCGAGCGGAACCTTGCATTGAAACAGGATTTAAACCTTCAATTTGACTTATTGATAGAAACCTTTACTACCCTGAAAGAAAAGCTGGGATTTGGTCTGACCGACGAAATGATCTTCAAATGCCGGAAGTGGATTGAGGAAATCAATGACGATTCGACGGACATTGATGAAATGAAAGTGCGCGATTTTCTGGAAAGCGAGGCACACCCGTTTTTGCAGCATTTCCGGGAAAACAGGGCGGAACGATCCAGTGCAAGAAATGCGCGACTGGATAAAGATGAAGTTGTGCTGCGCGATCAGATCGACCGCTATTTCGGTATGATCGACGAAAACACGAGTACTGCCAATACCAACAGGAAAGCGCTGGAAGCCTCCATGCAGCGGGTTAACAGCTCGGTGAACCTTTACCTGGACTTGTTTC
>NZ_JBHYGF010000208.1:0-7481 GCF_051859145.1 Dyadobacter sp. | reverse complement strand
GACAGACAGGAAGAAGTGATTACCTATAGACTGGTTAAAATATTTTCAAATTCTCTCATCAGAAGCCCCGATTGCGCTAGCAGCAGGATCTCGGTCCAGTAATGCCTCAGGCCGTTTCTTAAAATGGAAAGTGCCTTCGCTATGTGAGCTTCAACCGTGCGGGTAGAAAGACTAAGTTCCGCGGCAATCTCCTTGCCGGCTTTTCCTTCGAAACGGTTCATGATAAATACCTTCTGGCATTGGGGCGAGAGGCTGGTCACCAGCGTATTTACCTGCTGGTAGAGCTCCTCGTATTGCATGATCTTCTCAGGCAGAATGGAATGGACCGGATCGTTTTCCGCGATCGCGTCAAGCGAAAGCGTTTTGTTCTGCTCTTTTTGCAGGTAGTTAAAGCAGCGGTTTCGGACCGAAGCAAACAGGTAAGCGCCGAAAGACGAATGCACGGTTTGGTAGGTTCCATTGTCCCAGAAATTGCAGAAGATCTCGGCGACGATATCCTCGGCAACATCTTTGGAATAAACAAAACGCACCGCGTGGCTGCACATCGGCTTGTAGTACCGCTGAAATAACAACTCACAACCTTTTTGTACGTCGGTTTCAAAGGTTTTCCTGATGAAGAACTCGCCGTCTGAAAGCCCGCCTCCATTACCTGCACGCGCGGCCGCATTGCCCGCAACAAAGCTGCTGCTTTCCTGGTCTTCTGAATGATCCGGCCTGGTAAATCCACCCATGTTGTAATAATTTGGCTCTGTATTGATATGACAGACAGCCAAAACTAATTACCTAGCCACTCACGAAATATTTTTCTGCAAAATCATTTTTTCTCAGAAAGTAGCTAACCCCTGTAATGCAAAACGCCCGGATCACAGACCCGGGCGTTTTGGAAAAAATAAGTCTGGCTGGTTAAGGAGCCACTTCCACAATCATTTCGATCTCTACCGCGATACCCGAAGGCAGCGACGCAACACCGACCGCCGAGCGCGCGTGCTTGCCGCTTTCACCAAAAACTTCAATCATAAAATCGGTAAAACCATTGATTACCTGCGGCTGCTGTGTGAGCAAAGGCGCTGAATTGACCATACCAAGTACCTTAACTACCCGTTTAACCTTGTTCAAATCGCCGATTTCGTATTTCAGGGAAGCCAGCAATGCGATACCGCACAGTTTGGCGGCTTCTTTTCCCTGCTCTACCGTCAGGTCGTCGCCGACTTTGCCGAGGATTTGTCCGCCGCCCGGCTTATCTGGTCCGTGGCCGGAAAGGTACACGAGGTTGCCCACGCGGACAGCGCGCAGGAGGTTGCCTTTGGACGCGTTCAGCTTGGGCAGCGTAATGCCCATTTCTGTCAGCTTTTTCTCAACATCCGGGCGTGACTGCGCGAATGAGGGACTTGCAAATACGGCCAGTATAAAGGCGAGGATAATTTTGGAAGCAGTTTTTGACATAATCAACAATTAAGATGTGATCGTCAAAAATAGCCCGTTTTGTGCTTCAAACATAAAAAAACCGCATTTCTGCTGAAATGCGGCCGATATCAATGCGCTTTAAATTTTTGCTATTCCTGTTTTTTCAAGCATAAAGTTGTGGAGCTCTGTATTCTGTACAAAAGGTTTCAGTGATTCGCTGCCCGGCCCGAACATAGCGAGTTCCACATAGTCAGCTGAGTGGTCAATTCCGGCCCAGCCGACTCCGGTATAGTTGGTCTGTATTGCCGCGAGCTCCCGGAAAAGCTTCTTATTAGTGATATAGAGCCCTTTTTCATTTTTGTCACCAAAGAGCCCGATCAGCTTTTCGGCTTCCGCCTGTTTGATCGCGTACCCTTGTGCGAACTCAATGCGCTCGATCAGCTGGGCCGCGTTGGGTATTTCTTTCAGGTCACCCAGGATCCAGTTGTTGGTATGTCTGAATTTTTGAAAAAGATCAAACTGCTTGTCGCTGCCGAACAAGCCGGGATTTGCATTGCCGTGATCGGTGGTGATGATCACGAGTGTTTCTTTGTCTTTCGCTGCGAAATCAAGCGCTACCTCGATCGCCTCATCGAATGCGATCTGATCGTACAGCAAGCCGCCGGCGTCATTTGCATGCGCAGCCCAGTCTACCTTGCCACCTTCAATCTGGACAGCAAATCCTTTCGGGTTTTTAGAAACGAGTTCCAGCGTTTTCGCTGTCATTTCTGCCAGCGTAGGTACTTTTTGTTGAAGATCCTTATTTTCAAATGTGTCGAGTGAATAGGGAAGTGCCCCTTCGCAGTAAACCCCGAGAATCGGCTTTTGAATGTTGTTGAGCGCCTGCATGGCGTTGCGGTCACGCGCGACGGTGTAACCCGCTTTCGTGTAATCTGCAAAAAGGTCCGCCTTGTCTTTGCGCTTTTCTACCGAGAAAAACTCCGCGCCTCCGCCCATCATCACGTCGAACTTCAAGTCGAGGTATTGCGATGCGATTTCCGATTCGTCGCCCCGCGATTTGTTGTTAATGCAAAAACCCGCGGGCGTGGCGTGGGTGATCGTGACCGAGGTAACACAGCCTACCGACTTACCTGCTTCTTTGAACTTTTGTAGAATGGGCTTATTGAAGCTGCCGTCGGCATTTACATTCAGGTTTCCGTTTGGTACCTTTTTGCCGCCGCCCCAGGCTGAGCTGCCTGCGGCCGAGTCGGTGACCAATGCATTGGAAGAGGAAGTTTCCATGAATGCGCGGCTGCCGGTTTGTTCGAGGTATAGCTTCATCCAGCTGGTATCGCGCCCGTTTTTCCGTTTGAGCAACAGGTCGGCCATATTCAGCGTACCGGTACTCATACCGTCGCTGACCATGAAGATGATGTTTTTGGCAATACTATCTTTTCTAACGGGCGACGAAGTATCGCTTTTACCGCGGAACAATGCCGGTCCAGCCAAAAGTGCCGCCGAGCTGTTTGTAAAAAAATCCCTTCTTTTCATTTCCTGATTGAATGTAAATGCAAAGCCGGTAAGTGCCAGCTATCGCAAAGGAAGAATTTAAATGCAAACACAATGAGAAGCTGCGGTTATGGTTTTGTTAAGATTTGCAAACTGATCTTTTTCATATTTCGACGCGATGCTGGTCAGGGTTCGGGAAAGCGAATGCGGCTAGTTTTGGCTTTGGGATTTTATTAGAATTTTATACAAAGTCAAACCATGCATACATTCCATATTCCCGTTCTCGGGTTAGGTTATTCGGTGGATACACCGGCCAAAGTTGCGCATTACGGCATTTCATCAGTAGCTTCCATTGTCGACGACGAGATGATCGAGCGCATGCGCCGGTTTCATTCGCTTCAAAATAACGAGGTTTATACGCCCATTAAAAAGGACGAACCTGATTTCAGGAGCCGCCGCATTACCGAATACCTCAATCTGCTCGACAGGATCGTCAACCGAAAATTCGAGCATCTCCGCAATTCGCCTTTTGAAAACGGAACAGAAATCACCCGCTATTTCACCCTGCTGCCTGATACTGCGCCGCTCAAACAGCTGTACCTGCAAATGCTGGCGACAGAAAACCCCGCTGAACGCGCCGGAATGGAAGAGCAGCTACGCAACGGCCTGGTCAAAGGCGCGATTGACGTGAATATCATGTCCAAGGTGGACAAGCTGAACAAGGATGTATACGGCGAAAAGCTCCCTGATCAGTTCTCCGACGCGTCGGCTGCATTGCGCGGTTTTGCCAACAGCAACCTCAATGCGTCGCTCGTACTTTCGGCCGGGATGAACCCGCGTTTATACAATTACCTTGATCAGTTCGATGTTTTTCTGCCTGACAATCAAGGAAATTTTGGTAAAAGGATTATTCTGAAAGTAAGCGATTTCCGTTCTGCATTGATCCAGGCCAAGTATCTTGCCAAAAAGGGAATCTGGATCTCGGAGTTCAGGATTGAGTCGGGACTGAATTGCGGCGGCCACGCATTTGCTACCGATGGATATCTGCTCGGGCCGATCCTCGAAGAGTTTAGAGAGAAAAGACAGGAGCTGATCGACGAACTTTTTGGCTTGTACCAAAATGCGCTTTTAACCAAAAACATTGCGTTAACCAATGCGCCTGCACTCCGCATTACCGTTCAGGGCGGAATCGGGACGGCGAAGGAAGACCGCTTTTTACTTGAACATTACCAGGTAGATGCCACCGGTTGGGGCAGTCCGTTTTTGCTTGTTCCCGAGGCGACCAATGTGGATCACGAAACGTTGCAAAATCTCGCGAGTGCCGATGAATCAGACTATTATGTTAGCAATTCCTCGCCGCTGGGTGTTTTGTTCAATAATTTTAAAAAAAGCAGTTCGGAAAAACAGCGGCTGGAAAGGATCGCGAAAGGCAGGCCGGGTAGTCCGTGTACCAAAAAGTACCTGGTATCCAATACCGAATTCACGCAGGAGCCTGTTTGTACTGCATCGCGTGAGTATCAGAATTTGAAAATCAAGCAACTGAAATCTCTCAACCTGCCGGAAGTCGAGTACCAGGAGCAATTCAATGCAGTTACCGAGAAAGTTTGCCTATGTGACGGCCTGAGTACCGGCACGCTGATCAAGCATGGTTTACTGGGCGCAAGGGAAAATCACGGAGTTGCGATTTGTCCCGGACCTAACCTGGCGTGGTTCTCGGAAGTGGCTTCCCTCGACGAAATGGTGGCGCACATTTACGGTAAAATCAACCTGCTGTCCGATGTGGCGCGCCCGAATATGTTCATCAACGAGCTCAATTTGTATGTGGCGCATTACCGGAAAGACCTGGAATTGCACCTCCGCAACTTCACTGATAAAAAGCAAAAGTACCTGAACAAATTCCGCGAACAGTTGCTGGCAGGTATCGATTATTACAAAACCCTGATCCCGCAAATGCAGAACCAGGATGAAGCTTATCGGGCGGAGATGTTAGGGCAACTAACTGAAATTGAAGCCGGTTTGACGGTTGCTGAACTTGCGAACTGCGCCTGAACAATTCAAATGCGCAACCGGACCAACAGTCTAGTTGCGCATTCTTGCCAATTTTTCGTACTCAAAAACCGTGATCAGGCTTCCCTTCATATCAATCAGCTTTTCTTCCTTGAAATCCGACAAAGTCCTGATCACCGTTTCTGTGGCAGTGCCTACAATGGAAGCAATGTCTTCACGGGTAATGGACATGGAAAATGGTTTTGATTTATCTTCCTGATAACGCTGTACGAGCATCACCAGCGCCTGCGCCACCCGCTTTCTTACCGAGTTGTATGCCAGTTGCAGCAAGCGGTCTTCCCGGTCTTTGATTTCGTTCGAAAGCATTTTAATAAACTTCGAAGATACCTCGCGGTTGGCCTGCAACAGATTGAAAAAATCATCTTTCGGGATCATGGAAACCTCGGATTCTTCGAGGCAAATGGCCGTTTCCTGGTAAGGTTCGCCTTGTAGCAGATCCAGGTAACCAAAAAAATCGCCCTCTTTGTACAAATCGGTGATGTACTCTTTCCCACTCCCATTTGATTTGTAGGACTTCACTTTGCCTTTCCTGAGAAAGTAAATGTTGGAAGGATAGCTGCCTTCGGTGTAGATCGTATCCTTCTTTTTCAGCGTTCTTGTTTTCTTATCCTCGGCCAGCTTTGCAATCATATCAAAAGCCTGCGCGTCCTCGATAAACTGATCGAGTCCGCTGGCAGAGCGCTCAAACTGGCGTTTCAGCCGCTCGCTCTTTTGCAGCCGCATTTCGACGATGTTGAGCAGCTCAATGTCGTCGTAAGGTTTGGTAAGATAATCGTCAGCGCCCATCGTCATGCCTTTGCGATAGTCTTCTTTCTCGGCTTTGGCGGTCAGGAAAATGAATGGGATATTGGCTGTTTTCTCATTTTTGCTGAGCATGTGCAGCACGCCGTAACCGTCGAGCTCGGGCATCATGATATCGCAAATGATCATATCGGGGCCGAATTCGGCTGCAACCTGCACACCTTCTTTGCCGTTTTTGGCGGTAACTACTTTATAGTTGGCGAGTTCGAGGATCTCGGCCGTATTTTCCCGCATTTCGGGATTGTCTTCAATCAGTAATATCTTCTTCGCTTCCAATTTGTGTCAGTTTCAATGATTCAGATTCACTTACAGGGAAATGGACTTTGATTTGGCAGGTACCAGGTTGGGCAAAGTCACTATAAAGGTAGTACCTACACCCACTTCACTCGAAAAGGAGACAGTCCCGCCCATCAAATCCACGTATTTGCTTACGATATTCAGCCCGAGACCGGTTCCTTGTACGGTACCTGCATTCTGGGCGCGGAAAAACCGGTCAAACACGTTGGACTGGTCAGCCAGCGGTATCCCGATTCCCTGGTCTTTGACTTCGATCACCACAGATTCGGTAGCTGCTTTGATATTCAGGCTGATCACTTTTCCTGGCTCTGAGTATTTCACTCCATTGGAAAGCAGGTTGAAAAGAATATTGCGCAAAAGCTGCTTATCGAGCCATACCTCCGCATTTCCGGTGAGCTGAAAATGAATTTGCTGTCCTTCCTTGCAAAGTCCCTGCATTTCCTCCACCAGCGTGTTGCCGAATGCAGCCAGGGTTACTTCCACAGGAACAATGTGCACGTGGCCCTCTTCGAGCTTGCCGATGGACAGGAAATCATTCAGTATCTCGGTCAGGTTGGTCACTGCCGACTTGATCCGCTGCACGTGTTTATGTCTTTTTTCCTCCTCTTCAGTGGTCGTATACCGGCTGATGAGCGAGGCGGAGGACAGAATGGTGGCCAGCGGCGTACGGAATTCGTGCGAAGCGATAGTCACAAACTGGCTTTTCATATTATTCAGCTCCTTTTCCTTCTTCAATGCCCGGAGCACTTCTTCCTGCGATTCCTCGATCTTCTGCAAGGCATTCGCCAGTTCTTTCGTTCTCAGTTCCACACGTTCTTCGAGTTCCGCGTTCAGTTTTTGTATTTCGAGGTTTGCGTCAATAATGCGCTTTTCCTGTTTTTTTCGCTCAGTAATATCCACGATAAAGCTCACGACAAATTCGCCCACACTCGTTTTGAACGGACTGAGGCTTACCTCCACCGGAAATTCGCTGCCGTCAAACCTCCTTGCAAAAAGGTCCATTAAGTGGCCCATCCCGCGCGCTTTGGGTTCTTCCAGGTATTCGTTGCGGTAGTGTACGTGGTTGTGGGTAAACCGCTGCGGGATCAATGCTTCTATCTTTTTGCCGATCAATTCCGTATCCGAATAACCAAACAGCTCGCGTGCTTTGGGGTTCAGCATGACGATTGTTCCGGTCTTGTCCACTACCACAATGCCCTCCGTCGCGTGCTTGAACAGCGCGTCGAGCATTTCAATATGCCTTGTCATCACCTTGGTCTGAGTTAAGATATCGCTATCAAACATAAAAAAGGCAAATTACAAAAGTGAGCGAACAAGGTGGCATTGTTATGTACTGAATGATGTTTTCGGAGAAATTCAGACGGTCTGGCTAAACAGGTCGGCTTCCGGCTTTTTGGCCCAGAGCCGCGCGTCGAATGCCATGC
>NZ_JBHYGF010000207.1:0-7495 GCF_051859145.1 Dyadobacter sp. | reverse complement strand
TGCTTACCATGTAGAACAAACGCTGAATGCATTGCCTGAGGACGTTTCGATCACGCATATGCGGCCGGTTTCATTTTACTATAATTTGTACGGTTATGTACCTATGATCAAAGCTACCGGCGGTATTTATGTCAATTATGGCGGCGAACGAATGATTCCGTGGGTATCTCCTTTTGACATTGCAGATGCAGTGGCAGAAGAACTGCAATCGGACTTTTCGGGCAGAAATGTACGTTACGTGGCGAGCGAGGAGCTTACCGGGGATGAAACTGCACGCATTCTGGCAGCGGCAATTGACAAGCCGGATCTCAAATGGGTAGTAATTTCATCGGAAGAGTCGCTTGGTAACCTGACTTCCGTGGGTATGAACCCGACCATTGCAGCCGGGCTGGTAGAAATGTACGGCGCATTGTACAGCGGGTTGCTGGGTGAGGATTATGCCAAAAATCGCCCGGCCAAAATGGGGAAGGTGAAGCTGGCCGACTTTGCGGAGGAGTTTGCAGGTGCATTCAGGGAGAATTGATTAACTTGTAGCATGTCCGCCATACAGCCCATCCGATTCAAAACCATCAGCGAGTTTCACAAATACCGCTCGCTGAGCGCGCCTGAGCACCCTCTTGTAAGCGTCATCGATATGTCGCAGGTGCGGCATATTGCGGGAAACGAACCGCCCATTGTGAAGGATTTTTACTCCGTTGCCTTAAAACGTAATTTCACTGTGAAGATGAAATACGGACAGCAGGATGTGGATTTTGATAGCGGCGTGATGTTTTTTATGGCGCCGGGACAAGTGCTCAGATTTGGTACCGACATTGATACCGAAGTGCAGCAATCGGGGTGGATGTTAATGCTTCATCCCGATCTGCTCTGGAACACGCCGCTCGCAAAAGGTATCAAGCAGTACGAATATTTTGATTACAGTGTTACGGAGGCACTTTTTGTATCTGAAAAGGAAGAAGCCACACTGAATACAATCATCGAAAATATCCGGCAGGAGTATCGGGCGAATATGGATAAATTCAGTCAGGACCTGATTGTTGCGCAGATAGAATTGCTGCTGAAATATTCAGAGCGCTTTTATCACCGTCAATTCCTGACCCGCAAGAACGTCAACCACAAGATCCTGGACCGGCTGGAAGAGATCATCAATGCTTATTTTAACAGTCCGGATTTAATGCAAAAAGGATTGCCAACTGTCCAGCACGTGGCAGAAAACCTCCATATTTCACCCAATTACCTGAGTAATATGCTCAAAACACTTACCGGACAAACTACCCAGCAGCATATTCATAACCGGCTGATCGAGAAGGCCAAGGAGCGGCTGTCTGTTACCGATTTGTCTGTGAGCGAGATCGCCTACGAGCTTGGTTTTGAGCATCCACAGTCTTTCAGCAAATTATTCAAAACAAAAACAAACTATTCGCCGCTCGAATTCAGAGCTTCTTTCAACTAGGTCCCCGGGCTTAAGCCCGGGGCAAGGGATTTTTTTGGGGGGCTGAAGCCCCCCTTCTTTGTGATTTTTTACCATTTTTCTTCTTGTATTTCGCCGCTGATTCTTGCGTTGATATTCACTTTGGCATCTTTAAAAAGAAAAATGGTTGCGCCGCGTTCGCGGGAGTAGGGCGTTATAACTGAGTCGGTAATGGAATAAGTGTTGAATAATGGCGCGGTTTCCCTGATCTCAGCTTCGCGTTCCCATGCATTTTTGACGCGCACCAGGTGCTTGTACTTTTTGCTCAGGTCAAACCAGTTCACGTAATCTGCATTGAATGTAACGGCATTCACGTTTTTTCTTGAATAATAATTAATTGCGCCCGCCTGGCCGTAGTTGTCGCAAAGTACCAGCGTACTCTCCGGATCGGGCGACTGCGCGTAGGCTGCGTCCACTTTCCTGGCGAGTTCTTCCCAGCCCAGCATATCAGCAAAATCCTGCGGGATTTCATGGTCTTTTCCGTCCTCCCAGCGCAGCAGACCAGCGCGCTTGTACCTTCCTGTACCTGCGACAATTTCCTTCGGGGTTTTATTCGGAAATGCAACCCGGGATACCGGGATAAATATGGTAACAGGGATGATAATAAAAGCCGCCCGCAGCCAGGCCGACTTCAATCTTTCAGCTACAAACACAGCGCCAAAAGCAATGTAAATAGGATAAATTCCTATTGCATAATAACCTTTGGCCCGCAGCAGCGTGAATACAGCCAGGGTGAAAACAAGTGAGAAAAAGAACAGTTTGTATTTGCCAAAAGGTTTGTAAAACAACAAAGCATAAAACCCCGGAACAAGCACGAGCAATGCGCCTATAAAGTAAATGAACTGCTCCTTGAAAAAATCGGCCCGGCTGAGATTGACGAGCTGTCTTTCACTAAGTTCCTGCATGTGGTGAACGACCGGGAAATTATTTTGATACTGCCAGATGAGGTTGGGCGAAATCAATACAATAGCGAGCAGCAATGCAAAATACAGGTGGCGGTTCAGGAAAACAGCCCTGTGTTCTGTTAAAAGAATAGCCGGCAAAACTCCGATCACAAGAAATGCGACATTGTATTTGTTCAAAAAACCAAATGCAAACACGACCGCAATGCCGTACAGCCACTTTGGACGGTTCGTCTGAATGTATCTGATTAGGAAAAAGTAGAGCGTTGTCCAGCATAATACGTCCACCGAATTGGGTTGGAAAAGCTGGTTCAGCCGCAGCAATGCGGAAAACAAGGTACAGGTGGCAGCCAGAACGCACGCATACAGACTGCCGCGGAGCGTTTCGACCGTTTTCCAGACCACCAGTATCGTCAGCGCGCCGCAGAGTGCCGGGAAGAACCGCACCCAGAAAACGGAATTACCAAGCGTTTTAATGATTAATGCAATCCAGGAAGTAACCGGCGGCACCGACATATAACCCCAGGCAAGGTGATTGGCCTGGTCCAGGTGCAGGTACTCGTCGCGGTGCAGGTCGTAGGAGGGGAGTATCAATACATATTGCAATAGGAATTTCAGCGCAATGAATGCGAGTAAAATGGTAGTTTTTTTGGTCATGGCACTTTCCAGGGGTGATAATGCACTGCTTTCGTCTGACCGGAAAGTTAAGACAGAATCGTGAATGTCAAACCGCCTTCTCGTTTTTAGCTGCTTTTGACACTGTTTCCGCAATGCGTTTGTTCCGGGTTTCAGGACGTTTTGCAGAGGAAATCCAGTAGAGGATCAGCTTCCGGGATGAAGGTGCAAATGCCTTGAAGTTTTGTTTCGCAACTTCATTTTGATCCAATGCACTTTGCAGGTCTTCCGGAATTACCTCGTTGTCGATATCATTCAGTCTGTCCCAAGAGCCATTTTGTTTG
This sequence comes from Dyadobacter sp., assembly GCF_051859145.1. GTDB lineage: Bacteria > Bacteroidota > Bacteroidia > Cytophagales > Spirosomataceae > Dyadobacter. The sequence continues at coordinate 4,163 of NZ_JBHYGF010000207.1, read as the reverse complement.
GCGAGGTCTATCATTGCCTGGCCTTGTGGCCGCATTAATCCCAGTTCCGTCATTTTTATAACACGCTCCTTGTTGGTTTTAGCCCAGTTACTGACAGGTTTTCGCTTAGTATAAGTCTGATAAACACTATGCTCGTTACGCTTGATGGTTTTACTGTCGATCCAGCCGAAGCAGAGTGCGTGTTCAACAGACTCCACGTACCCTACACTTTTTACGCCGCTATTTTTATTATAAATAACCAGATAAACAGAGTTGGCAGATTCCGCATTCTGTTCCAGCCAGTCGCGCCACTCTTTGGCTGAGGCGGCGATTACCACTTCTTTTCCGTCTTTGATCTCCATAGCTGCGATCATTTTCAATGTTGCAGATCCGGCTTATTGCCGGGTCAGCTAACTGCTTTGTTTTACCAAAAATACATGGCCGGCGCGACAGCCCTGTGTCAGCAGTGTCCGGGCGGAAGGAAATTTATTTTCAAGGTAAGTTTTAATGGGATTAAACCAGTATTTTGTTGGAACCTTGTCGCTTTTGCATGATATCTCATTTGTGAATTAAAACAGCCGATCCTATGCGCCTTATTCGCAAAATATGCATGCTGCTGATACTGGCTTATACCAGCGCGGGAGCCGCCGAACAGCCGGAAACCTTAAAGATCGGAGCAGCTGCGCCCGATTTTAACCTGCTGGGAACAGATGGAAAGCGCTATGCTCTGAAAAGCTTTTCTGGTGCCGATGTGCTGGTGATCGTTTTCACGTGCAACCATTGTCCTACTGCACAAGCTTACGAAAATCGGGTGAAGGGTTTGGTCGATGATTATAAAGCTAAAAAGGTGGCAGTAGTGGCCATTTCTTCCAACGATCCGAAGGCGATCAGGCTGGATGAGCTGGGTTACACCGATCTGAGCGATACTTATGCAGATATGAAGATCAGGGCAAAGGATATGGCGTACAATTTTCCTTATTTGTACGACGGGGACGATCAGAAAACTGCATTGGCTTACGGACCCGTTGCCACGCCGCACATTTTCATTTTTGACAAAAACCGAAAGCTGCAATATACCGGCAGGATCGACGATGTTGAAAAACCTACAGGAACGCCTAAAAACCTTGATGCAAGAAATGCATTGGATGCGCTGCTGGCCGGCAAACCTGTGCCGGTACCCACAACAAAAACTTTCGGCTGTTCTATGAAATGGGCTTCCAAGGAGCAGGGTGCGCAAAGCGAGCAGGCGGGCTGGGCAAAAGAGGCGGTAAGTCTGGCCAAGATTGATGAAGCGGGTTTGAAAGAGTTGATCCAAAACAAATCCGATAAGCTCAGGCTGATTAATGTTTGGGCAACCTGGTGCGGCCCGTGCGTGACTGAATTTCCGGATTTTATGGAAATGCACCATATGTACCGCGGACGCGATTTTGAATTCGTATCAATCAGTGCCGATAGTCCGGACAAAGAGGCGAAAGCATTGAAATTCCTGCAAGGCAAATATGCTTCGAATAAAAATTACATTTTTACATCCGAAGACAAGTACAAGTTGATCGAGGCAGTAGATCCGAAGTGGCAGGGTGCATTGCCTTACACGATCCTGGTAGAGCCTGGCGGGAAAATCGTGTACGCCAAACAAGGGCCGATTGCGCCGGCGAAGATGAAGAAGATGATCGTAGAGAATAAGTATGTAGGAAGATATTATTGATATTAAAACTAACTAAATCATGGAAGAACTGGACATTTCAAGAAGGCGCTTTTTAGGTACATCTGCACTGGTAGCCGCAGGTTTCGCGTTGTTGCGTACCCCGGTAATCGGCGCGCCTGCCTATATCAAGAACCTGGGCAAACCGAACTCACTTTTCAATGGGGTGCAGATCGGAGCAATTACTTACTCGTGGCGCAGCATGCCGCAGGACGCTGAAAGCATACTGAAGTACTGCGTGGAATGCAATATCAGCGCCATTGAAATGATGGGCAACACGCCCGAGCAATTTGCAGGTGCGCCCGAAGGACCGCCGCGCCCGAATATGGCACCCGGCCCGGATGGTAAGCGGCCCGAAATGACCGAGGAACAAAAAGCAGCGATGAAAGAGCACGGAACCAAAATGGCCGAATGGCGCGCGAAGGTTTCCATGGATAAATTCACCCAGCTACGTAAGATGTACAATGATGCCGGGGTGACCATTTATGCTTACAAGCCGAATGCTCTGGGCGTGAACAATACAGATGCAGAAGTAGACTACGCGCTTCGCGCCGCCAGGGCGCTCGGCGCTAACCAGGCGACTGTTGAACTTCCAAACGAGCCGGCGCAGACTAAAAGGCTGGGTGATATCGCAGCCAAAAACAAAACCTACATTGCCTATCACGGACATACCCAGCAGACACCGACCTGGTGGGATACCGCATTAAGCCAGTCTAAATTCAATGCAATGAACCTGGATATGGGGCATTATGTGGCAGCCGGCTTCGAGCCTGTCGAGCTGATCAATGCAAAGCATGATCATATTAAGAGCATGCACATCAAAGACCGTAAATCCAAAGCAAACGGCGGAGCCAATGTAGTTTGGGGTTCAGGCGACACGCCGATCATCCCGGTGCTGGAATTAATGCGTACCAAGAAATACAAATTCCCCGCCACGATCGAGCTGGAATACGAAATACCAGCCGGTTCCGACGCGGTAAAGGAAACTGCTAAGTGCGTGGAGTACGCACGGAAGGCATTGATGGCGTAAGTGGAATATTAATGCAGTGTAAATGGCGGCTACTTTCATCAGGTGGTCGCCATTTTTATTATGAGCTGATCTGCCTGAATGGATTGAGGATCTGTAACTTGCCTTCTATTAACATACCATCCTGCATATCCTCAGAATAGAACACGGGACAATCCGACTCTAACGCGCCAGCAACTAGTATGGCGTCGAACAATTGCATGTCGTACCGCTTGACAAGGCTGGCTGCTGTACACATAGTCTGAGCTGTTACATTGGTACATGTACAATCATTCAGCAGATCAAGCCAGAGTTGACAAACCTGATCTTTTGAAAAGCCAAGCTTTCTTTTGCAGACATTGGCCACCTCAATCAGAACCTGTGGATTGATAACCGGAAATGCAGATAGAAGCTCTTCGGCAACTGTTCGTTTGGCAGCGTTTGAGTCGAAAAGGTACAGAATAATGTTTGAATCCAGGAAATAACTAGCTGTTCTCATTAGCCTCTTCGCGATCGAATTTCAATGAGGTGAGGTCAGCTTTGGGATACTTTGAGTAGGTTTGGGCAATGCGGCTTCGTCTCCTTTCAGGAGAACATTCTTGTGTTTTTACGACGGCAGCAACGATTCTGACATGTTCCCCAACAAAACTGTCGGGAAGATCAAGTAACAGTGAAGTGCTTTTGGGAATGAAGGATTTGATGTACATAGCAGTTTGTTTATCAGGTAAATATAAAAAAAATTAACACTTGAACATTTACTCGTACGAAAAATTTCCGCCACGATTGGTGATAACACCTACAACGGCCTGACACCAACAACGGCGACGGAATACAAAAAATATCACCTAAACATTTGTTCGTACGAAAAATTTCCTACCTTTGGATTGTCCGAATAAAAATCACGATGGAACCAACAAAGTCAGAGCTGGAAATTTTACAGGTGTTATGGGAAAATGGGCCGCAGACGGTGCGGTTTGTAAATGATAAGCTGAACGAGGAAAAACGCGCAGTGCAGTATTCTTCTACGTTGAAGCTCATGCAGATCATGTTTGATAAAGGCATTCTGCTTCGGGATGACAGTAGTATGAAGCACATTTACCGGCCCGCCGAGGCAGAGGATAAAATTAAAAATGTGTTGCTCAACCGCTTTGTCGATTCAATGTACAAAGGTTCGGCTTCGAGCCTGGTGATGCAGCTTTTTGGTAGTAAGAAAACGTCTGCCGAGGAGCTGAAAGAGATAAAGGATTTCCTGAATAACCTGGATCAACAATAACCAAACTGTTAGCCATGAATTTAGAAATAGTGGATGCGCCTTTTCCCAGTGATCTCGTCAGGGCAGTGTGCCTAACCTTTCTTCACTCCGTCTGGCAGGGACTTGTGGCAGCGGTGCTGGCTGGCGGATTTTTGATGCTGAGCAGAAAATCACGCCCTGCATTCCGGTATCGTGTTCTGGTAACTTTGCTGGGCGCATTGTTG
>NZ_JBHYGF010000206.1:5454-7510 GCF_051859145.1 Dyadobacter sp. | reverse complement strand
CCACTACCTCCCGCTCGTTGATAAACTCCCAGCTTCCCGATCCATTGTACACGCCCAGCAACAGGCTCTTATCCGCATTAGATGGAAATTGAAAACGGAAAATCCCCGTTTTTTTGCCGGGTACATAAGACACGGTTACTTCATCATCTACAAAATACGTAGAGTAAAACCAGGGCCGGATCGTTTCGAGATCGTGGTCGTAAGCCAGCTTTTTATCCCAGCTTTTTGCATTCACATCGCCTATTATAGCTTTGATGGAAAATGCTTCCCCGAGCCGGTGGGACACAATGGTCAATGGAAAACTGGAAATCTGATCGTCGAGGTAATTGGCGCGGATCGGCGCCATTCTGATCATCTGATTAGGAAGCTGAACAGTTGGACGTGTAGATTCGAGCAGCTGCCCAACGTTACCAATGCGGGGATCTATATATTGGAGATTGCCGGCGCCTGCTTCCGGATTTTTCTTCTGCGCTTGAAGCGGGAAAAAGGGTAACAGCGCAAAAGCGAGAAGGCCAAACTGTTTAATCAGCATAAATTCATTTAAATTTAAATAATAATGCAAATTCGTTCCCCGGAACGAACGCGACGGCTTTTTTGAGAAGCGAATTAAGTAAATCGCACTTAAAAAAAGCTTAATATTTGCTTAACAGCTCCTGTATAACCCGCTTTTCGAGATTTATTTGAAAACCCTTTTCCACTTCATAAGACACACTTGGACTACCCACAGAAGAACCACGCTTTGCTGCGTTTTTCTGCTGCTTACCTGCTTTTCAAATCCGGCAGTCTTCGCACAGGGGCAGGCTTACGCGCTTGGTTTTGAGAGTTTCGAATCGGTGCAGGATAAGCGCACAGGACTGGACCTGAGTCCGGGAAGTAATTTTTGTTTTAAGGAAGATTTTGAGCTTTCGTTCGAACTCTCATTCCTGCCGGACAAGAAGAACTATTTCGGCTACATTGTCCGCCTGATTGACGACAACAACCGCAACATTGACATTCTGTACGATAATTCGGACGCAGTAACCCAGCATTTCAAGGTAGTTATCGGGGATCGTTTTTCAACCATTGCATTCAACATACCCGAGCAGGATCTTTTTCAGAAATGGAACCGGATCCGCCTGATTTACAGCAGCAGCCAGAAAGAAATCCGGCTGATTTCCGGCACGAGGACGTTCAGGCACGCTTTGGCAGTCAATCCGACATCCTGCTTCAAAATTCTCTTCGGCGCCACGCAGTACAAGAACTTCAACACAACAGACGTGCCCCCGATGAAAATCCGGAACGTGCAGCTCACCGACAATGGCGCGCTCAAATACCACTGGCCGCTGGATGAAATGAAGGAAAGCAAGGCGGGTGAAATGGTAAGCCACAAGGACGGACTGGCTACCAACCCGCTATGGATCAAAAAAATGCATCACGACTGGCAGCCGCTGCGCACTTTCACATTGCAGGGACCGGCCCGGGTTACCTGTGACCAGGAATCGGGGACGGTGTTTCTGGTGGGCGAAGATACGCTCGTCAGCTACCGGGTGGCCACAGAGGCAGTTAGCTACCGCTCCTATCCTGCTCAGTCACTTTTTATGGATAACCAGGTGCTGTTTGACAAGTCGAAGAACCGCATTTTCAACCTTTTTATCAATGAAAAACAGGTTACTTCATTCGATCTGAAAACAGGTACCTGGGACCGGAATGTGGCCGATTCGTCACAAAAAACGCATTTCCTTCACGCCAATAAATTCTTCAACCCGCTGGATTCGTCTATTTATATGCTGGGCGGCTACGGGCATTTGGAATACAAAGCCAACATGCAAAAGTATGATCTGAAAAGCAGCAGCTGGACTGATCTTACGAAGAGAGATACCGTGTTCAATCCCAGGTACCTGGCTGCTTTGGGGCGTACAAAAAGCGGGGCTTACCTGATTGGCGGCTATGGAAGTACTACCGGCAAGCAGGTGCTCAACCCGCGTAACTGGTATGATCTGCTGTATTTCAATGTGCGCGATCAATCGTTCAGGCGGATTTACCAGCTCCCCACGCCTGGTGAGGATTTTGTATTTGC
>NZ_JBHYGF010000206.1:0-5444 GCF_051859145.1 Dyadobacter sp. | reverse complement strand
AAAGAGGACACTTACTATGCACTGATCTTCCCGAAAGACAAGTTTCAGACCGAAATGCAGCTCATCCGTGGCTCACTCAAAACACCGGATTACGAAGCTGTCGGCTCCAAAATCCCGTTTCAGTTTCTGGACACAGGTTCTTACGCAGACCTTTTTTATGATAAACATACCTGCCGTTTTGTAGCAGTTACGCTCCACAAAAACGACCGGAATCAGACCGTCGCGTCCATTTACTCGCTTTACTCGCCGCCATTACCAGGTAGCAGCCCTGTTATCCAGGAAGCTGGCGCAAAGTCGCCGGGCGTTTTATCTGCTGGACTGCTCGCCTTGATCGCCGGCGCCATTGTTTCGGTTCTCGCATTCATTTATTTCAAAAACAAAAAGCGTGTCCAGCCTGTGGCCCTGGCGAATGCAGATCAAGCTGCTATTATTCATCCTGTTGGTGAAATGGAAGTTGCGCCTGTACAGGAATTCAGCCCTATTCCGCTCCAAAACAGCATCTTCCTGTTTGGTAACCTGCAACTTTTCGATGAAGACGGACGGGAAATCACCAAGCTTTTTACGCCCTTGCTGAAAGAGCTTTTTCTCGTTCTCCTGCTTTATTCCACACGCCGTGAGGGGATCAGTTCTGAAAAATTGAAGGAATTATTATGGTTTGATAAATCAGCAGACAGTGCGCGGAACAATCGGTCCGTGAATATCGCCAAGCTGAAAGCAGTGCTGGAAAAGTTGAAAAGCGTAGTGATCTCGAAAGAAACAGGCTATTGGCGGCTGAATGTAGATTACGACATTACACGTGTTGATTACGCCGAATACCTTGCCCTGGTCTCAGGGAAGCGCATTTTGAACAAACACGAAATTACCCGCCTGGCGAACATTACAAAACGCGGAAGTTTCCTCTCCAACCTGGAATATGAGTGGCTGGACAGTTTCAAATCGGAGGTATCAAACGAGATTGTGGATGCATACCTGCGGTATGCCGGCTCTGTCAACATAGGCGACGATCCTGAATTCCTGATAAGGATCGCCAACTACATTTTCTATTTCGACCCTGTGAATGAAGAAGCTATGATCCTGAAATGCAAGGCGCTGGCGCATTTGGGCAAACACTCACTGGCCAAGACCACCCTCGAAAACTTCGCCCGAGAATACAGCAGGATCTACGGCGAGGAATTCAGCAAGGATATGCCCGAAGTATTGCATTCTTAATCATATTTCATCCGGATCGCTTTGATCTCGCTTTTTCCCGGGCTTGTACCCGACACACTTACCCCCACACGCGGCGCGCGGTCCCAGCGCGGCAGCCAGGGCGCTTCCATGGTAACGGTACTGGTCAGCGAGTCGATTTTCTGTCCTTTGATCTCCCAGCTGAATTCATAAAACCTGCCAAAGCGGCTGTTGAGTTTCAGGTCGATGTACTTGAACCGCTCTGGTATAGCCTGCGACCTGATCACCTGGCGCTTTCCGTCGCGGATCTGCCACACTTCCAGCATCTCGTCCCGCGCACCCAGCCCGATCGCATTCTGCGAATCTCCGTACAGCACAATGTGCTGCATCAGTTCATTAAGCCCGATTTCGGCCGAGAAGGTATAGCTGCCTTTTTTCACGACCATTCCGAGGAAATTACCTGTTGCTGCTTTGTTGGTATTATCAATGCGCAATGCGCCCCGCTCCACGGCGTAGGCCGGTTTGGGAAAATGCACATCATATACCCACAGCGCCTGCAACGTATCTCGCTCATAGTCCAGCGAAAAGCTGGGATTGAGGATCACAGTGGCCGACGAAGGCGCTTCTGCCTGGGCGGGCGTTGTTTTTCCATATCGGAAAGCCGGCCATTTGGAAGCCTCGTCAAAAACCAGCTCACTCAGTACACCCTGCCGGCCGGCGAATGTGAAATCGATACCATTGTAGGCGTGGTGCAGGTAAAAATAGCGGTTGTCAGGAGTAACTACCACGGTTCCGTGACCTGGGCATTTCCACATTTCATCACCAAAAAGAGCAGGATTTCCCGGGTATTTAACCCAGGGGCCTTTCAGGTTTTCAGCTCTTGCAAACCCAACCTGATAATCGCATTTCTCACCGCAGCACGCATTGCCCGAATAGAGCATATACCAGTAATTGCCTCTTTTAAAAATCGCCTGTCCCTCTGCGCCGCCACTTTCCCAGCCTGCCGGGTCGGCTTTGATCAGGCTGAATTCCTTGCCGGTCACCTTCAATCCGTCTGCCGAAAGTTCTGCACCGAGGATTTCAATGCCCCTGTCTTTGTCGAGCCCGTAAGCTTTCCAGGTCAGGTAAAGCTGGCCTTTGTCTTCCACGATAAATGCGTCGATCGCCTCATTCGTCCATTCGAGCAGCTGTCCGTGGTCCTTGAAACCCTTTTTCAGATCTTTGGTAGTCGCCACGCCGATGAAGGATTTCTGATCTGACTTTCGCCGGGCTGTGTAGTAACAGTAGAAAGTCCCGTTCCGGAAAAAGAGCTCAGGCGCCCAGTAGCTGCCCATTGTCCATGCAGGAAGTTCGTCAAAAACGGGCCCCACATATTCCCAGTCGACCAGGTTTTTGGAACTGTAAACGGGATAAGCCGGCCCCCATTCGGATGAGGTACCGGCTGCATAATAAGTATCCCCCACCCTGATCACCGAAGGATCGGCAAAATCGCCTGCAATGACGGGATTGCGGTAGGTAATCACCCGGCTGGGCGGCGCTTTCTGGGCTGTTATAGAATGGTTTAAAAACAGGATCAATGCAAATGCAAGCAGCTGAAATCTCATCTTTTTATTAGAATGGTTGACCTAAGAAAAAGAATTTTATCCAGAATTCAGAAGTGAAAATACACATACTAGGGTTTGCGTTCGGGCTTTTGAGCATTGTATCCGCTGGCACCGTGAAACCATTTGGCACCCTGACCGGTAAGCCAGAGGTAGTAATCGGTTGCTAAATCAGCTTCAATGCCGACAAATTTTCCATCCGCATTTAACGGCGTTTCGCCTTCTTTTTTGGTTTTAAAAATGGCGGTACCCTCATCGACCTCATCAAACATTGCGACATACAAAGCCTCCGCACCTGACATTTTTGCGCCTGCTATCTGCTGCCACAAAAACTCGCCTTTGGCGCGCGGAATCTGGTTGTAAAGTGATTTATCGTTTTTCAGATTACCCCAGCTGAATCCCGGAAATACGAGCGGCGCGTAATCGATGTTGTTGGTTTTGCACCAGGTAATATCTGCCGGCAACTGCGTACCCGCTACCGAAGAGTAGGAAGATCCATTGTACCTGCCCACAGCCCACGGCATAATCACGTCGGCACTTTTGATGACGGTATGCAGTAGCGGCGAGTTTTCAGTATCATTCCCGAGCGTGCGCCAGTAGTAAGGTACCCCCAGCAGGATCGACGCTTTCTTGGTCGGACCTTTGATCTTATCTACCAGCTTCTGAATGTCGGCGATCGTGTATTTCCGTCCGTCATTAAACCCTACTCCCCAGATTGCCACGAGCGGGCGACCGTTGTGACGGAGGTAAGTAGGATTTTGTTTGTTGTCAAAAAGGTTAAAAAGCTTTTGCAGCTCCTCCCAGTCTTTGACAATAAAATCCATATCCGCCGAAACCGAACCACTGAGATCATACATAATGCTGATCGCGCGCCCGTACTTTTTGGAGGCTTTCAATGCATTTTCCAGGACTTTGTTAAAATGCCTTTTGCCACTCTCGCCTTTCACTTCGCTCACGAATCTTTGCATATAAACGCCGTCGATATCGTGCTCCTTCATCCATTTAAAATGGAGATCCACGCTTTCTTCATCGTAGGGGCTATACACCTTCGCAGCTTCCCCATTCGCGTACTTAAATGCAGTGTTGTAGGTTTTGGAATAGTCAGTCACATCCGGCCAGAAGTCGATCGAGGAATAGCCCGGCTCAAACTTCCCATTCTTCTGATAATGGTGCCACCCCCCCCCCCCCCCCAACCCCAAACCCCTAAAACCCCCCCCATAAACACCCCTGATACCCCGCCATTACGAGGCCTTTGTAGCTTTTGAACAGGATACCGGTGGTGTCGTATTTGATTTCTTCAACAGGCTTGGGATTAGTGGGTTGGCCGTTGTTATCTGCTCCTTTGCAGCTTAAAGAAAGAAAAGGTAAAAGGATTAGGAAAGTCAATACTCTCATTTTGATGGTTTAGTTAATTTAATTTTTATGTTTGATTTTCTTGAACTTTCAAGAATTGTCACCCTGAGCGCAGTCGAAGGGCAGGCGACCGCGCTACTTCCCTTCGACTGCGCTCAGGGTGACAAAAGTGGGAGCCGCTCAGGGTGACAAAGGCTACCTCACAACCCCACTCGCACTGCCTTCGCATAATTAAACTTTGACTCCGGCGCATCTATAATTGCTCCGATGCGGAAAAAGTACTGGTTACCTGTCTTTAAAACATTGCTGTTGGAGGCTACGTCCAGTTCCAGGGTGTATACCTTATTGGCATCTACTACCCCATTGATTTCCTGCTCCACGAGCGCGGTGCGCATGGGTTCTCCCACGGAAGGTTCGGGGTGGGCGTACAAGCCTATTTTGCGGACGTTGTTGATTACGGTTTGCTGCAATTTGAAGGTGGCTACTACTTTTGAACCCACTTTTTCAATCTTTGCGTCCTTTACCCGAATGTAAGGCTGCACTTTGAAATCGAGCTGTGTTGCGCCATTTACGTTTACTTCCTGCGGGGTAAGCGGCACGAAATTTCCGCGTACGGGCGCAATGGTGTAGGTATTTGCAAAAACCAGGTTGTTACGGTAAGAGCCGTCGTTTTTGAAGATCATCAGCTGCTTCGTCTGCGAAGCGTAACCGTGCTCAATGTACTCAATCGCGCTCCCGCGAATAATATCCTGCTCCACCGGCTCATTGGTGTCAATATCCAGGATAGTCCCAAACAACTGCGCATCCGGCGCAGGATAGTTGTCGATGCTGCAACTGGTGAGTGCCAGTGCAAGAAGTAAGAAGATGGTATTTGATAGTTTTTTCATGATCGATATTTTTGGTTTAAGGGAGGAAGGAGGAAGGGGAAGAAAGGGAGGACGGGCATTTTGCTTCCTCCCTTTCCTCCATCCTCCTTCCTCCCTTTATTTTCAATACTGCGGATTCTGCACCAAACCATTTGCGCCAATACCCGGAATGTACCGGTAGTACTGCTTGTAGTCGAAGGTGGATGGATTGCTTCGGGCTACGTTGGTGCGGATGAAGATGTATTTGGCGGGTGTGACGCGCAGGTCGAGGACGGGCAGGATCGAGTGGCGCATCGTATTGTTGAATGCGGTGTGGTACTCGCGCCTTCTGATCAGATCCCAGAAACGTTTGTTTTCAAAAGCCAGCTCTACCCTCCTTTCCCGGATTACATTGTCGATTGTTAGCGGAATGTCGGTTTTGTGGCCTGCGCGGTGGCGGATATCGTTGAGCGCTTTT
>NZ_JBHYGF010000205.1:0-7512 GCF_051859145.1 Dyadobacter sp. | reverse complement strand
ATGAGGGATAACCAGGATTACACCAACAAGTTGTGGGATGACCTGTACATTATTTCCGGCTTTGAGCTCGACGTTGACAGCCCATTCCCACCGCCATCCAAAGAAGCGCTTGGTAAAAAGCCTCTTAAAGTGGGCTACAACCAGCAAAATTTAACTTATCGCCACTACGGCAGGAATATTGAACTGCTGCTCGAAAAGGCAGTTCAAACCGAAAACAAAGAAGACAGGCTTGCCTTTGTTTCCTACATATTCCGGCTGATGCGCTCATTTTTCAATGCCTGGAATAAAGACAATCCAGAGGATAACGTATTGCTTGGCCAGCTCGAACAACTGAGCAAAGGTGCTTTAACAGAAGAAATCGACTACATCCGTCAGAACGGCCCGGTTGACGCTGCTCCAAAAGACCGCAACAACAATGGCGGCGGACAGGAAAGGAACCGCGGTAATCACGCTGGCAACGGGTTTAAAGCACAAGCCAATCACAATTCGGAACGCCAGGGCGGAAACAGCCAGGGTAATAATCCTAACAGAAACAGGCCCAACAAATTTGCTGGCCGCAACGGTAACAACAACAACCGTAACAACCGCAAAAAATCCGGAATGTAAATTCCGGTGCATTGTATTTCTTCAACTGCCCAACCAATCATGGCTTCATTTAAAATAACCGGGGATAGACGTCTCAAGGGTGAAATTGTACCGCAGGGAGCGAAAAACGAAGCGCTCCAAATTATATGCGCTGTACTCCTGACCAAAGAACCAGTAACAATTCATAACATTCCCAATATCAGGGACGTAAACCAGCTTATTAACCTGCTGGGCGACCTGGGTGTTCAGCTGACCAGATTAAGCGAGAGCTCCATTCGTTTCGAAGCAAGTAATATCAACCTCGATTACCTCGAATCTGATTCATTTCGCCAGAAAGCGGCTGCATTAAGAGGCTCGGTAATGCTTCTTGGTCCAATGCTGGCGCGTTTCCGCAAAGGCAGGATTCCCCGCCCGGGAGGTGATAAAATTGGCCGCCGCCGGTTGGATACGCACTTTTTAGGTTTTGAAAAGCTCGGCGCTGAATTCAGCTACGATGAAGAAGACGGCGGTTTTTACAAAGTAGATGCAGCCAACCTGAAAGGAGCGTATATGCTGCTGGACGAAGCCTCAGTTACCGGAACTGCCAACGTATTAATGGCAGCCGTAATGGCAGAAGGTACCACAACGATTTACAATGCAGCCTGCGAACCTTACCTGCAGCAGCTTTGCAAAATGCTGAACAGAATGGGCGCGAAAATCTCTGGCATTGCATCCAATTTGCTTGTAGTGGAAGGTGTAAGTGAGCTGAACGGCACTGAGCATACCATGTTGCCGGATATGATTGAGATCGGCAGCTTTATCGGTCTCGCTGCGATGACACAGTCTGAAATCACGATTAAAAACTGCCAGATTCCGCAACTGGGCATTATTCCTGATGTTTTTCAAAGATTGGGTATCAAAATGGAATTCCGCGGAGACGATATTTTTATCCCCGCTCAGGAACATTACCGCATTGAAAATTACCTCGACGGATCAACATTATCTGTCGCGGACGCGCCCTGGCCAGGCTTTACGCCGGATTTGCTGAGCATTATCCTAGTAACCGCAACACAGGCACAAGGTACCGTCCTCGTTCACCAGAAAATGTTCGAAAGCCGGTTATTCTTTGTAGATAAACTGATTGAAATGGGCGCCCAGATCATCTTGTGCGACCCGCACCGCGCTACTGTAATCGGTCACAACCGCGAAACGCAGCTAAGAGGAATCAGAATGACTTCCCCAGACATCCGCGCCGGAGTAGCATTATTGATCGCAGCAATGTCGGCAAAAGGCGTAAGTATTATCGATAACATCGAACAAATCGACCGCGGGTACCAGAATATCGATACCAGACTGAATGCGATCGGGGCGGAGATTGTGAGATTGTAGGTTGGCTTTCGGCTGTCAGCAATCGGCAGTCGGCCTCCGACATTTGTCACACTGAGCGCAGTCGAAGTGCTAACATTTCGACCGCCCGGCGATCCGGTACGTTCAGTGTGACAAAAAAGCCGACAGCTGATTGCCGACAGCCAAAAACTCACTTCTTCTTCCCATAACTACACTTCGCATTATCCGCCTTCACAAAGTAAGACTTGTAATTAGTCGCTTTCGGATCCATACAGCCTTTCAAATCCAGGATTTCTACTTTCCTGAATTCTACAGGGTGGCTTTCGCTTTGCAGGGAAATGGAACCGTGGTCGAGCAGTTTGCCTTCGATGATCAGGGAAGGATCATTTCCGCTTACATTTCCGCCTCCGAGTTGCGGTTTGTTATATTCCAGCACCATTTCACCATTTGCAAAATGCTGAATAAGCGAATCGCCCAGTACCAGCACTTCCGCTTTCACCCATTGATCTCCGTTGTAAGTTTTTGATTTAGAAGTAATGCAGTGTTGCGTGATCAGTTTTCCGTCCATCACCACATTCGTACCCGGCGTACACAGGTTGCAGGTAGTGCGTACCTTGTCATTTCCTCCCAGTAACTGCACTTCGATTGAAGCTGGGAAATCCTGATCTTTGCCCATTGTTGCTGCGGGCTGTCCGTGTACCATTATACCGCTGTTCCGCCAGGCCCAGCCTTCTCCTTTTGGCGCCTGCTCGCCTACAAAGCGATATTCTACTGAAATGCGGTAGTAAGAGAAATCTCCTTTGTAGAAGATATGTCCATATTTTTGCTTAAAATCGTCGTACTGATCATAGCGTACCACCATTTTCCCATCCTCAACCCTGAACGTGTTGTTGTAATTATCGTTAAGCTCATACCCGCGGATCTTGATATCCCAGCCATCGAGGTTCTTTCCGTTAAAAAGTTGCTTCCACTCCTGCTTATCCGCATTCTTTTGCGCAGATACACTCAGCCACAGCAGGCTGAAAAGCATGGTTAATTGTAATTTCATCGTTGGTAAATGGTTTTAAAAAGTTTTGGCCGGATTTTTATGCAATAACTGAATAGCTCGCCGCATTGCCGGGTAAATATAGTTACTTCGGCTTTATTCGTGCCCCTGCCGAACTCATTACGTTAGAAGATTTCATGAGCCTGACAAAAAAAGAGAAGATCACACTATTCTGGTTTCGTCGCGACTTACGTGTAGACGATAATGCCGGACTTTACTACGCATTGAAGTCGCAGTACCCCGTTGTTCCATTGTTCATTTTCGACAGAAATATCCTCGACGATGTCGATAAGAAAGATCCGCGCATTACATTCATTTATGATGCCATTGAAAATATCAGAAAAGAACTGAAAGAGCACGGGTCAGATATCCTGGTTTATTACGGCTTTCCGCTGGAAATATGGAAGCAGCTCAGTGAAGAATACGAGATTGCCGAAGTATATACAAATACAGATTACGAACCTTACGCGCTCGAAAGGGATCGCGGGGTTTTTGATATTTTAAAGGAAAAGAAAACGGTTTTTAAAACTGTAAAAGACCAGGTGATTTTTGAAAAACAGGAAATTTTATCCGGTCAAAAATCGCCTTATACCGTCTTTACACCTTACAGCCGCGCTTGGAGAGATAAGCTCAATGATTTTTATCTTTCCTCCTATCCTACCAAGAAATACCTCAAAAACCTTCAAAAATGGAGCGGCTCCGGCAGTCCTATGATGCAGGAAATGGGTTTTGAAGTTTCCGATTATAATTTCCCCGACGATGAGGTAAGCGAAACACTTCTGGAAGATTATGCTGAGAAACGCGACTTCCCGGCTTTGCAGGCAACCAGCAGGATCGGAATTCACCTTCGGTTTGGAACAGTAAGTATCCGCCAGCTGGCGCGACAAGCAAAAGCGCACAGCGCTGTTTTTTTAAGTGAGCTGATCTGGCGGGACTTCTATCAGCAGATCCTCTCCAACTACCCCGAAGTAGGCAAAGGAAAAGCATTCAGAAGCGCTTATGATCTGATCAAGTGGCGGTATGATAAGGACGATTTCAAAAAATGGTGTGAGGGAAAAACAGGTTATCCGCTCGTAGATGCAGGTATGCGCCAGCTGAATGCGATCGGGTTTATGCACAATCGCGTCAGAATGGTAACTGCCAGTTTTTTATCCAAACATTTGCTGATCGACTGGCGGCTTGGGGAGGCTTATTTTGCAGAAAAACTGCTTGATTATGATTTGGCGGCCAACAATGGTGGTTGGCAATGGGCGGCAGGCTCAGGCACCGATGCTGCGCCTTACTTTCGCATTTTCAATCCCGCAGCCCAGGCGCAAAAGTTTGATCCAAAAGGAGAATACATTAAAAAGTGGGTACCTGAAATTGGAACCGCAACATATCCCGAGCCGATGGTAGATCATAAATTGGCCCGGGAAAGATGCCTGGAAGCTTATAAGAAAGCATTGGATAAAGCCAAATAGCTATTTTCCACCCGCAATTACCACGATCATATCCTCAGGCCGTAAGTATGAATTTGCCATTGAAATAACATCCTCGCTTGTTACAGCCTGGATCTTATCGATATAATGATTGAAAAAGTCGTTTGGCAGCCCGTCCAGTAACAATACTTTCTGGCGGTCTGCTACTTCAAAGGCAGTATTCAGTGAGCCGGCAAATTCGCCCGCCATAAAATTCTTAACAGTTGCCAATTCCTCAGGACTCACAGGTTCTGTTTGCAGGCGATTGATTTCCTTCTTGATTTCATCAATGGTAAGCTGCGTGAATTCTTTCTTCACATCGGTCCCGATCATGAAATAACCTGCATTCCGAAGGGTAACTACGTGAGACGAAATCCCATAAGTCAGCCCTTTTTCCTCCCGTATATTCTTCATCAGCCTGGACCCGAAATAACCGCCCAGCAGCTCGTTGGTCACCAGCATTTTGAAATAATCCTCGTGGTGGCGATTGAATAGTACCCGCCCCATTCGTATTGAAGATTGAACACTTTCTGCCTTTTCTATTACTCTCTCCTCGCCCTGGTAAGATGTGGAAACGATGAATGCAGGCTTCACTTGTCCTCCTTCCACGGGATCTTTTCCTAGGGTTTGGTTAACCAGCGCTACGTCACTTTCACTTACCTGTCCGGCGAGTACAACCGTAAACTTCCCATTGCGGATAAACCGGTTATAATGATCCAGAATGGCGTCGAGTGTCAACCGCTCGATGTTGGCTTCTTCCTGGCTTTGTCCGTAGGGGTGGTCTGTACCAAACAGCCGCGCACGGAATTCGGTTGTGGCGAGGTAGGCGTTCTTTTCTTTATTTACTTTGAGATTTTGCAGCGTAATATTCCTGAGTTCCTGCAACTCGTGTGCCGGGAAGCTGGCTTCGTGGATCAACTGGCTGATCAGTGGAAGAACCTCGGGTAAAAAGCGTGAAACACAGTACACGACCACTCCTATACGGTCAGATGTATGTGTAAGTTCAGTAAATGCACCTAGCCGGTCAAATGCTTCGCTGATCTCGCCTGAACTCAGTGAAGTGGTACCTTCCGGCAGCATCTTTATCGCAAAATAGGAGGCACCGATTTCCTTTTCATACCAGTTACCTGCTTCAAAAATACACTCGATCCGAATCACAGGCTGCTCACCAATATTGATCACATGCAACGGAACACCATTGTCAAGGGTATGGGTTTGTGCTTCCGGCAAATGAATGGAGTTGATTACTTTGAAATCAGGAGCTATGGTGCGGTCGAGTAGCATTACAATGGGGATCAAATAAAAAACGAATGACATTGCAATAACGCCATTCGTTTCGAAAAAATTAAAATATAGTAGTCTTAGTTATCCGTGTCGCTCACATCCAGTTTCTCTGCTTTGTTCAATCCAAGAGAAAGTGTGATACGGAGTGTATTGGCAAGTGGACTGGTTTGTGATACAGGGAAAAGATAAGCAAAATCCACCGAATACCTGTCCATAAAATGGATCCCGGCACCAGCAGTAAAGAATTTATTATCTCCTTTCAGCTTGTTTTCCCCGTGGTAACCACCTCTTAATGCAAAAATGTTGTTGTACCAGTACTCAACGCCTGCTGAGATTGCTACTTCCTGCATTTCTTCTTTGAAACCGTCCGGTGCGTCAGAGAATGAACCGAATACACCTTTTAGTAATGGTCTTGAATTGTAATCTGTTCCATCCGGAGTGGGTACCATTAACTTATACGCATCAACGATGAAGTTGAATTTGTTACGGCCATCGCCAGTGAATGAAAGTCCGGCGCCAAGTCTCAGGTTGGTAGGGATAAAGTTTTCAGTATCTGTACCAGAACCGTAGTTGATTTTACCACCCAAATTGGAAAGCACAGCGCCGAGAGACCAGGTGAGCTCGCTTCCTGTATCTTCATTCCTGATCTGCTTTCTGTAATATGCGCTGATATCACCAGCTGCAACACGTGCCGGGCTTAATGAAACTCCTTTGATGACAGCGTCGCCAGCGAGGTTAGACGAAATGTATTTCAATGTTAAACCCATTGAAAAGTTTCTTCCAAGCTGACGGGAATAAGTACCATTAATTGCCAGTTCGCGTGAATTGAAGTAACCTAATTGCGTACCTATCGCGTCACGCAGATCAAGCTCGCCATTGTTAAAGTAATTAACAGACAATGCAACTGCCTGGTTGTCGCCCAGTTTTTTATAAGCTGACAAATACCCGAGCCACATATCATCTACTAAATTTCTCAACCAGGGCGTATAAGAAGCTGAAATACCGAAATCCTTGGTGTTATACGGAAGCTTTGCCGCATTCCAGTAAGTTGCATTCGCATCCGGGCTTGAAGCAACGCCTGCTTCTCCCATCGCTGCGCTTCGTGCGTCAGGAGCAAATGTTAAAAAAGTAAGCGGTGAAGCGGGGATCCTTAGTGTGTCCTGAGCAGAGACGGTGCCCAATGTGAGAATAAAAAGTGAAGAAAATGCGCCAAAAAAAATTTTCATATAGAATGGATTTGCGATAGGAAGTGCTTTGTATCAGCTTCTTTTAAAGGGTCAAAAATACAATGAAAGATAGTTATTACTAAAAATTTGCTAAGTTTTATTACATTATTGAGAGCGTATCAACTTCCCTGATTTTTGGTCGAAGGTACTATCTTTTAATGATCGTATCAACAGCTGGTAAACCAATGGAACATGATAAGGAATCCAGTTTCCAAGTTGCCGGGCGCTCAGTGTTTCTGATATGGTCGCTTCGCTGTTATAGTATGACCATTTGAAAGTACCCAGGCGTTGCCCGTTTACAAGTAAAATATTTAAAATTAATTCGATATCCTCATTCGCACGATCATGGTTTAATTCAAAAGACAGATCGTTTATAAATGGATTAGGAAAAACTTTGGCTGCATTGAGCCGGATACCCTCTGGTTTCACTACCTGAAATCCGAACGATGATTCAGAAAAGTTAGTATACGTATCCCACACTTTTAGCCTCACATTATATTCACCGGCTGGTAAATTATCAAACGGGTACCGGATTGTACCAGTCCGGTAGTTGTCCAGGTCTGCGCTGAAGTAGTCGTTGAGCACGATC
>NZ_JBHYGF010000204.1:0-7553 GCF_051859145.1 Dyadobacter sp. | reverse complement strand
CAATCGGATGGCGTATTTCTCAATCTCCGGCGATCAGTTTCCATTGGCTGAATTTCCTGGTGCAAATGGTACCGATGGGCCGGGTATTACGTCAGACTTTTACCAGTCGTGGGTACAGGCTTACGGCGCAGTTGACCCAAGCCGCGATCCCCGCTTTTACAAGCAGAATATGTCCATTTACACCAATGCGGCAGATACCTGCGTAAATGATGCCGATTACAAGATCAACCGCGGTATCCTGCGCGGTCAGCAGTATGGCGCACTTCGTGTGAACGGCGCATTCCTTCGCTGCCCAGACGGGAAACTGAAAGTAGGCAAGCTGACTTATCTCACGCGCAACCGGCCCGACCTTCCGGTAAGTTTTTCAGAGCTGATCAATTTCAGTGCGGCAGGAAGCAACTACAATACAGGATACCGCGTGGCCAAGTATGAATTCAGCAGCAAGTCCAACACGGGCAGGAACAAAGGCGAAGCGGACATTGTGATTGTGCGCCTTGCGGACGTTTACCTGATGCGGGCCGAAGCGAAGCTGCGCAAAGGAGATGCAGCAAACGCATTGACGGACGTGAACCTGGTACGCGCATCCCGCACGGCCACCATGGCACCGCCTGCATTGACAAGTATAAACCTTGACCTGCTGTTCCGTGAAAGAGGATTTGAATTCTACTGGGAAATGCTGCGCCGTACAGATATGATCCGTTTTGGAAAATACGAAGGCAAATGGGCCGAGAAAACCAACAACGACGTCCGCAAACGCATTTTCCCAATCCCGCAAACCGCCATCGACGGCGCCTCTAACCTGCCAGGATACCTGGTTCAGAATGAAGGGTATTGATATTTTCTAAAAGCTGCATATATAATAATGCGCTCCGGCCTCGCCCAGCATGATATTTCATGTTAGGCAAAGCCGGAGCGCATTAATATTTAACGATGGTCTCGCCATTGTCACGTTGAGCGCAGTCGAAACGCTGTTACATTATAGACTGATCTCTATTCGCACCTTTCCACCTAAACCTTTCTCGACAATCTCGTAAAGCGTTCTGAGATTCAGGTTGCTGCCATCATTTTCGATTCTCGATATAAACTCCCGTTTTTTATCAACAATGGTTGCAAGCTGTGATTGGGTAAGATTTCGTTCTTCACGGGCCTTCCTCAAAAGCAGTCCTACTTTAAAGCTTTCAAATTCACGCTCTAAATTATCCCGGCGCTCAGTGCCTGCGGCGCCATAAACATCATCTTTGATTTTAGCCCAGCTTTTTGTTTCCATTTGATATACGTTTAGCTTCCCGATACTCTTCCATCAATTTTACAGCCCTGCTTATCTCCGACCTGGGAGTCTTTTGCGATTGTTTCTGAAAGCCTGTGAGCAAAATCACTAGTCTGTCATTTTCGAAAAAACAAAACACCCGCCAGATATCTGAACCAAGCTTAATGCGTATTTCGTACAAGCCATTGGTATTTTGAATTGATTTCAAATAACTTGACGGGACCCTTTGCAAAGTTTCGACTGCCTCAATGATCTTGAATATTTTATTCTGAACCTTTAAAGTTTGAGCATGTAGAAACTCTTCAAAATAATGCCGGTAAGCACTAACCTCTCTTACTTTCGCCATCACAAAGGTAATTTTAAAGTTACTATTTTAAAATCAGACACCTTTATTAGACGCACGAATTATCAATTGGTCACATAGATCAAATCATTTGTCCACCCATTGCATTTGCGAAGCTTCGTACCGGGTACCTGCTGTGACGCCCACAGGCACGATTGATTCCAGTTTTTGCTTCTCTTCGGCAGTAAGTACCACTTCGGCTGCGGCTGCGTTTTCTTCGATGTACCTGATCCTTTTTGTACCGGGGATTGCGACGATGTCATTTGCGAAAACCCAGGCAAGCGCCAGTTGGGAAGGCGTGATACCCTTGCTCGCAGCCATTGATTCTATTTCTTTCAGCAGATCGAGGTTTTTGTAAAAATTCTCTCCCTGGTAACGCGGTATCCCTCTTCTGAAATCATTTTCTTCAAAATCGTCCGGGCTTTTGATCTGCCCCGTGATGAAGCCTCTTCCGAGCGGAGAATAAGCCACAAAGCCGACGCCCAGCTCTCTTGTCGCATTCAGCACGCCATTTACTTCGGGCTCTCTTTCGAATAGCGAATATTCCGTCTGAACCGCAGTTACCGGATGGATTGCGTGTGCTTTGCGAAGCGTTTCTGCTGACACCTCAGATAGTCCGATGTACTTCACTTTTCCAGCCTGAACCAGCTCCGACATTGCGCCTACCGTATCTTCAATGGGTGTGTTAGGATCGAGGCGGTGGAGGTAATACAGGTCCACGTAATCTGTTCCCAGGTTTTTTAATGACCTGTCAATTGCCTTTTTCACGTAGTCGGGCTTTCCGTTAAAACCCCAGGTAAGCTGCTCATTGTCATCCACTTCAAACCCAAATTTCGTAGCCACGATATACTTGTCGCGGTTTCCGTGAATCGCCTTTGCTACCAGCCGCTCATTCAGCAGTGGTCCGTACAAATCAGCTGTGTCGAGGAAATTAATACCGAGCTCCAATGCGCGGTGGATGGTGGCGATTGACTCTTTTTCGTCTGCCTGTCCGTATATATTCCCGCCTGCGATGGTGGTCATTCCCATGCAGCCGAGTCCCTGCACGGGCACTTGTAAGCCCTGACTTCCTAATTGTGTCGTTTTCATGTGCTTGCTATTTGTTTTTTAGTAAGCACAAATGTAGAGCCGGATCAGGCCAAGCCTGCTAAGACTTTCAAAGCGATTATTACACTTTTCAAAGTGTTTTCCGGATAGCAAGCGGCGTAGTACCTGCGTGTCTTTTGAAGAAATTGTTAAAGTAGGACGCATATTCAAATCCCAGACTGAATGCAATTTCTGCAACACTCCAGTCTGTGTGGGTGAGCAGAGATTTTGCTTCTGCCAAGATCCGCTCATTGATATGCGCCGTGGTTGACTTACCGGTAACTTCCTGCACCGCCGCATTGAGGTGGTTCACGTGCACCGAAAGCTGACTGGCATACTCGCTTGCTTTTTTAAGGGCGATACTGTGTTGCGGCGACTCGACCGGAAACTGTTTTTCGAGCAGCGTCAGGAATAGTTTGCTGATCCGCGCTGCTGCATTGGGCGGGTTGAAATACGCCACAGCAGGTTGCATTTTAATCGCCTCGTGAATAATGAGATTCACATGATTTCTGAGCAAATCATATTTATAAACATAGTCACTCTCCATTTCCTGGCACATTCGCTGGAAAATTCCGCGCAGGTAGCTTACCTGATTATCGTCTAAAAAGTACACCGGTTCACCGCCGGGCTTGAACAAAACAGATTCCTGAAAACTTTCCATTCTATTTCCCGCCCTCAGGAATTCCTGTGTAAACACGCAAAAGAAACAGTCAAACTGGGGCTTGGTCGCTTCCCAGGAATAAGGTACCAGCGGATTGGTAAATACCAGCGCCGATCGGTCGATCACGATCCCGCGATTGGCGTAGAGTAATTGACTATCACCTTCAATAATGAGAGATATCTTATAAAAATTCCTGCGATTGTAGGATTCCAGATTACAGCTTTGTTCATTGGCACCGGATACTCTGAATTGTGTTTTTTCAGTAGCGACACCTTGAACCTGCGCCCTTTCATTTGAAACTTGTAATGTATGCAGCATTCACGAAGTTAAGGATTTCAAAGGAGAACACCAGGATCAATTACCAGTGGATTAATTTCGAAGGAATGAATTCGCAAATGATCAACTCTACCTCAGATTCAATGAAGACAATGGTGTACTTTCTCTTGTATGAAATGCATTTATAGCCCAACAGTGCTCGCTTGGGTTCTTAGCAAGTACTGTATGTCCGAACCTTGACTGCCATTTGCTCAATAAAATCGTAGGCTTCATCAGAAAAGCGCTCAGCTGTTACTACCATACCTTTTGATTCTATGAACCAGGCAATTTCAGCAATGTTGTCAGCCACAGATTGACGGATCTTTATTTCTCTGCTCCCCATTCATTAATTTTCTTGCGGCTGTACGCCCTGGCTTCTGTAATGGAAAGTGTCTTTTCAGGCCTCCATTTTAGCGCCGCTGTTTTTTGTAACTCCTGAAAATTCTTTTCAGAAACCAACACATATTTTTTGTTATCAATTACTAATTCTGTCATGATCTTGGCTGTTTGTTAGACAATATACCAATTATACAAACAACTTTCATTTAACAATCAAATGCGCAAAGTAGATTCCCTGATGACCAGCTCCGACGGCAGTACAATGCTTTCGTGGGAAAAATCTCCAGAACCATTTACCTGGTTGAGGAACAATCTGGAAGCTTCCATTCCGATTTTACGGCCCGGTCGGCTGACGGTGGTTAAGGAAGGAAATGTGTAAGCGGAAATAGGTGAGTTGTCAAAGCCCACTAATCCTACTTCCTGCGGTATTTTGAGATCTTTGTCTTTCACAACCCGCATTGCGCCGATTGCCACCTGGTCATTGACCCCGAAGATCGCATCCGGCGGGACAGCCATTTCAAGCAGCCGTTTGGTAGGGAGAATGGCGCTTTCAACTTTGAAGTTGGTATTGATAATCAGCTCGTCGAGTACAGGCATTTCGTATTTTTTCAGACAGTCCACATAGCCTTTTAACCGCTGCTCGGAAACAGTTAATCCATTTGGTCCCTTTAAATGGGCGATTTTTTTGTAGCCGATATTGATCAAATGTTCCACCGCGGCAAAAGCACCGTGGTAGTCGTCGACCGTAGCGCGGCTGGTTTCAAAATCCTCATATTCCCTGTCGATGAAAATCAGCGGTGTTTTGCGCTGGATCACACTTTCCAGATGCTCGTAATAGCCCGAATCGTAAGTTTCCTGGGATACTGACAGGAAAATTCCTTCGGTACGGTTGGACAAAAGTTTGGCCAGGTATTCCTTTTCCAGCAGGTAATTTTCATTGGTAACACAGATATTGAGCGTGTAACCCAGCGGCTGTAATACCGTATGCAGACCTTCTATCACTGCGGTTTCATAGTAGTTACTGATCGTCGGCACCACCACGCCGAGCGAGGCAGTCTTCTTATTCAACAAGCTGAGCGACACTTCATTCCGCTGGTAACCTACTTCCCGGGCATATTCCTGTATGTTTTTCCGGGTGTCTTCATTGATCGCCGGATGGTCGTTCAAAGCCCTGGAAACGGTCGACGGAGAGCATCGGAAGCGACGTGCAATATCTTTAATGGTAACGGGTCGGGAGGAATTCATTTGTCGAATTAGAGCGATTGATTCTTTAAAATTTTTTCAAACGTTTGCATTCAGTATTAACATATTTACATTTTGTACTTAATTTATACAACACTATCATTGTGCAAATCTATCCGATTACCGCAATGAGTGACCTACTGATTAAGCCTGAAAATGCAAAAACCTACCATTCGCTGACAGCAGAGCAGGCTGGGTGGAGCTATTTGAACTTTGAAGCTAAAATACTGGATGCAAATGAAGAAATCTCTGGCAACACAGGCGAATACGAATATTGTTTTGTGCTGTTAGGCGGGAATTTCAAGGTAGAAGCGGCGGGGCGAACCTGGGAAACAGGCAATGGGAGAAAAAATGTTTTCAGCGGAATTGGTCACGCGATGTACCTCTCCCGCAACACCGATTTCGTACTCACCGCGCAGGCGGCCAACACAGATATCGCCATTTGTAAAGTCCGCTCGGACGAAGACCACCCTCCGCGCATGAAGCGCCCGGAAGAAGCGGCGATCGAGTACCGTGGTGGTGACAATGCGAACCGGCAGATCAACAGCTTGCTGGAACCCGGCTTCGACTGCCACAAGATCGTTTGCGTGGAAGTATATACGCCTTCTGGCAATTGGAGCTCATTTCCTGCACACAAGCACGATGAGAGAAAGATGGCGGCCGACGGAACTTTGCTGGAGGCCAACCTGGAAGAGATTTATTTCTATAAAATCGACAAGCCGCAGGGCTACGCCATTCAGCAGGTTTATACAGAAGACCGTTCGCTCGACGAGATTATCCGCGTAAAACACAACGAAGCAGTACTGGTTCCAAAAGGCTATCACCCGGTAGTAGCAGGCCACGGCTACAATGTATATTATCTCAATTTCCTCGCCGGCAGCGACCAGTCACTCGCCAACACCTCTGACCCCGATCACGACTGGATTTACGGAACCTGGAAAGGACAAGATCCAAGATTGCCGATTGTGACGGCGGAAATGAATGGATAGCGTCAGCTTTCGGCAGTCAGCTTTTAGCTTTTAGCTTTTAGCTTTTGACTGTAAATCTCAGGTTTTATCCCGAACAACAAGTAACTGCCAATGACAATACTTGCCCACAAGTGACAATCATTGACTATAAACAGCTTCCAACACTTAACCTAACACTGCCGACGGCCGATTGCCGAAAGCCGAATGCCAATGAAAACCCACGATCTCCTTACCCTCGGCCGCTCTTCTATTGATTTGTATTCGGCCAATGTGGGCAGTCCCTTTGAAAAGATCGAAGCATTTAATGCATTTGTAGGCGGCTGTCCGCTGAATATCGCTACGGGAAGTCAGCGGCTTGGTCTTAAAACTGCCATTCTCACCGGTATCGGTAATGATCAGGTGGGCAATTTTATTAAACACTTTCTGACAGAAGAAGGTATCTCCACAGACTGGATGCCTGTGATTGAAGGAACGCGCAGCTCTGCCGTAGTTTTAGGAATTGAGCCGCCCGACCGATTCCCGCTGGTTTACTACCGCGAAAATTGTGCGGATATCAACCTGAACATTGACCACGTTGCCGCCATTCCATTTGAAAATTTCAAAGCAGCTGCCTTTTCAGGCACCGCATTCAGCAAAGACCCAAGCCGGACAGCGATGTTTTATGCATTGGAACTCGCGAAAAAGAACAATGTAACGCGTTTACTGGATATCGATTTCCGTGCCGATCAGTGGTTTGATCCCCGTGCATTTGGCGTAACACTACGCGCCGCATTGCCGAGCTTCAATATTGTGGTAGGAACGGAAGAAGAGATACTAGCCACATTCCTGACTGACAAAGAACAGCTGCTGATCAAGCATCAGCAAATTTCGGCACCCGAAATCAGGGGTAATATTGAGAATGGAATCAGTGAGATCCTGGCTTCCGGAGTGGAAACTTTGGTTGTCAAACGGGGTAAAGACGGCGCCTCTATTTTCCAGCCTGGCAAAGAAGAAGTAAAAGTACCTGGCTTTCCTGTAGACGTTCTAAATGTATTGGGAGCCGGAGACGCATTTTGCGCAGGTTTTTCCTACGGATTATTAAATGATTGGGATTTGTACAAAAGCGTAAGAATGGGCAACGCCTGCGGCGCAATCATCGTGACCAGAGAGGGCTGCGCCAACTTCATGCCAACTTTTCAGGAAGTAATGGACTTCACGGATTCATACGGAGGATTGTAGGAGGAGGAAAGGGACGAAAGGGAGGATGGAGGAAGGGGTGTCACGTCCTGAAATAGGTTGACCTTAACCACAGGGAGATTTATGCAGCATGACCGTCCGAAAGTAGTGAAGTAC
>NZ_JBHYGF010000203.1:3756-7641 GCF_051859145.1 Dyadobacter sp. | reverse complement strand
ATGTCGGCCAACCTGCTTTCCATGGGTGCTATCGATTTCGGGATCATTATAGACGGCGCGGTGGTGATGGTAGAAGGGATTTTTGTGGCGCTGGATCATCTCGCGCATAAGAATGGAATGGAGCGGTACAACAAACTTTCCAAGCTCGGACTGGTGAAAAGAACCGGCGGCGAGCTGGGGAAAGCAATCTTCTTTTCCAAACTGATCATTATCACCGCATTGATCCCCATTTTCAGCTTTCAGAAAGTAGAGGGCAAAATGTTCACTCCCCTCGCCTACACACTGGGCTTTGCCTTGCTCGGCGCATTGCTTTACACACTTACGCTCGTTCCTGTGCTTTGCTCTATCCTGCTCCGCAAGAATGTCCGGGAGAAAAGTAACCCGATTGTGCGGTTCTTCGACAATACGGTAAGTCGCGGTTTTGAATGGTGTTATGCAAGAAAAAAGATCAGTATGATACTGGCGATGGTTTTCCTTGTGGCCTCCCTGTTTTCTGCCAAATTCCTCGGTACCGAATTTCTGCCGACTTTGAATGAAGGCGCACTTTGGGTGGAAGCTAAAATGCCGATGAGCAGCTCGCTGAATGAAACGATCAAAATGGTAAGTACACTGCGGGCAAAACTGAATGAATTCCCGGAAGTAAATGGCGTGCTTTCACAAACCGGCCGCTCCAATGACGGTACCGACCCTTCGGGCTTCTATTATGTGCAAATGCAGGTGAACCTCAAACCGAAAGAAGAATGGAAACGCAAGATCACGCAGGATCAGCTGATCGAGGAAATGGACAAGAAGCTCAAACAATTCCAGGGGATCAACTATAATTACTCACAGCCGATTATCGACAATGTGGCCGAGGCAGTTGCGGGGATGAATGCGAGTAATGCAGTAAAAATATACGGCGACGACCTGGAAACGCTGAACACCAAAGCCAATGAAGTACTGGAAGCGATCAAGGATGTGCCCGGGATCAAGGATGTGGGGATTTTGAGAAATATCGGCCAGCCCGAAGTCAGCGTGATTTTGCACGATCATAAAATGGCGCAGTACGGAGTAAGTATCGCTGACGCACAAGCTGTAATTGAAATGGCAATCGGTGGTAAAACAGCCTCCATACTGTACGAAGGCGAGCGCAAATTTGACATTCGCCTGCGTTACGAAGAACAATACCGGCGTACAGTAGACGATATCCAGCAACTGATGGTACCTACATTGACAGGCGGCAAAATCCCATTGAAAGAGATTTCCTCCATTCGTACAGTCACCGGGCCTGCATTCGTGTACCGTGACAACAACAAACGTTTTATCGGTGTCAAATTCTCTGTTCGCGAACGTGACCTGGGAAGTACCATTGCAGATGCCCAGAACCGGGTAAAACCAATGCTGAAAAACCTGCCGAAAGGTTATTCTGTGAATTGGTCAGGCGAGTTTGAAAACCAGGTTCGTGCTACCGCCCGGCTCGGACAAGTCGTACCGATCAGTCTTGTCGGCATATTTATCCTCCTTTTTATCATGTTCAGCAATGCGAAAGATGCCGGTCTGGTGTTAGTAAACGTACCTTTTGCCCTCATCGGCGGCATCCTGGCATTGCATGTTACGCACATGAACTTCGGTATATCTGCAGGTGTCGGTTTTATTGCATTGTTTGGCCTCTGTGTCCAGAACGGAGTAATCCTGATCTCTGTGTTTAACAAAAATCTGGCTGCCAGAATGCCGCTGGACGATGCAATAAGGGAAGGTGTAAAATCAAGGATCAGGCCGGTAATTATGACCGCATTAATGGCGGCGATCGGTCTGTTACCAGCTGCTACATCAACCGGGATCGGTTCGGAAACACAGAAACCGCTGGCGATCGTAGTAATCGGAGGATTGATTACCGCTACCGTACTCACCTTGCTGATCTTTCCGATTATTTACGGATTCTTCAATCGTAAGCAAAAGAGAGCGTACGTCAATTCGTAAAGTTGCGGTGGGGCTTATACGTGCATCATCTTATCCAGAAGAATCACTGCCTGTACTACATGATTGTAGTCAGGCAGTTGTTTCGTTGGGAGAATTGCTGGGTTTGAAGCTGATTGTAAAAGTAGTACCCACACCTAC
Organism: Dyadobacter sp.; assembly: GCF_051859145.1. Taxonomy (GTDB): domain Bacteria; phylum Bacteroidota; class Bacteroidia; order Cytophagales; family Spirosomataceae; genus Dyadobacter. Next base: position 5,544 of record NZ_JBHYGF010000203.1, on the reverse strand, counting down.
TTCCGACTGCACGTCAATGCGGCCGTGGTGCGCGTGTATAATGCTCATCGTAGTTGACAAGCCGATCCCCATTCCATTGTTTTTACCGGTGAAATAAGGTTCAAAAATCTTTTCCATATGCTCTTCACTGATCCCGGATCCGTTATCCATAAAGATCACCTGAATGCTGTCGCCCTGGTTTTTGGTGTAAATGCGCAGGATACCTTTATCCTCTTCCATCGCCTCGATCGCATTGGTGATAAGGTTAAGGAAAGCCATTTGAAGGGAAACAGGATCCAGCGGAATGGACAAGTCTTCTTCGGCAAAATGATTGACGATCTGAATGCGTTTCAGCTGCACACGATCGAGCGCGGCGCCGATCGCCTGGTTCAAAACAAGGTGTACCGAATTCTCTACAAGCTCGATATCTGCCGAGCTGGACGGCTGTAACAGCTGTGAGATCAGATCATTGATCCTCGTACAGTTACGCTTGATGATTTGCGTGTAAAATTTCTGATCCTCATCCGTGAGCTCCATTTCAAGCTGCTCGGCAGATAGGTTCACATTGGTCAGCGGGTTCCTTACCTCGTGCGCCAGCATGCGTACCAGCCGACCGGTTACCGCCATTTTTTCCGAGAACAATCGCTCTCTCTCCGACTGCTTTCTGGCAGTCATATCATGCAAACGGCCCTGTATGTACGGGTGATCGTCGTCAATTTCAATAGAAGCCGAGAAAAGACAGTATTTCTTGTCCCCGTCTTTGGTCAGCAACTTTACTTCCTGATCGTGTATGGTGTGCTCTTTGATATTCTTCCAAAGTACCGGAAACTGCGGCTCCTCGATCAGATCAAGGATATTCTTGAACTTCAGATCTTCCTCCGAATAGCCCGTCAGCGTGCCTGCAGATGCATTCAGGTCGATAATATTACCGGCCAGGTCGCTTATAAACAGGAAGTCGTTGGATTCCTCGAAAATCCGGCGGTACCTTCTTTCACTATGTTTCAAAGCCTTCATTACCGATGTTCTTTCCAGCGCATAGCGAATGCTCCTTTCCAGCTTCTCGGCGTCCAGCTCGCTTTTGATCAGGTAATCTGCTGCACCGAGGCGCAGCGCTTCTACCGCGATTTTAGTATCTCCTTTTCCTGTCAGAAGGATGATCGGCTCCTCGCATTCGAACTGGCATGCGAGATCGATCAGATCTATACCTGTACTTTCACCAAGCAGGTAGTCAAACAGGTACAGATCGTACTTTTTGGTCTTGATTTCATTTTGCGCATCCCTGAATGTTGCACACCAGGTAATGTCAAACTTCCAGTTAACCAGGTCCGTAAAATATTCCCGGGTAAGGAAATAGTCGTCTTCGTCGTCGTCGACAAGAAGGACTTTAATTATTTTGTTATTCATTATGCATTAACCCGCCGGATCTGACTAAATGTCGAACTGCTTCATTTTGTTGTAAAGCGTCTTCCTGTCAATATTCAGCAAGCGGGCAGCTTTACTTTTATTGAAATTAACATCTCTTAAAACCTGCATGATCATATCATACTCCGCCTCGTTCGCAACAGTTTTCAAGCTTGGTTTTGAATCTTCTCCTTCGAGTGTATCCACAATGCCCGGAGCGGCTGGCGCTGCTGCCACCGGCTCTTCGTCCAGGTCTTTTAGTCTGCGGTAATTTACAATTTCAAATGGAAGCGCCTTTTCTTCAATCAGTTCACCATCAGAAAGCAGGGTTGCTCTCTTGATCACATTCTTCAATTCACGGAGGTTACCCGGCCATGAATAGTGTAGAAAATCGCTTTTTACTTCCTC
>NZ_JBHYGF010000203.1:0-3746 GCF_051859145.1 Dyadobacter sp. | reverse complement strand
GAAAACCCGATTACATTCTTGTTCAACTCTGCGTTGGTGGTATCCAGGAACGAGCTTGCAAAAAGCATCAGATCGTCTTTACGGTTTCTCAATGCAGGTACTTCGATCGTAAATTCGTTGAAACGGTAATACAAATCCTCGCGGAACTTGCCATTTTTGGCAGATTCAAGAAGGCGCTCGTTACTTGCCACGATAATCCGTACATCAAGGTCTATCTCTTTGGAACCCCCGATCCTCCTCATCTTACGCTCCTGCACTACACGCAGCAACGCAACCTGTATTTCGTATGATAAGTTGGAAACTTCATCAAGGAACAGGGTACCTCCGTTAGCCAGCTCAAAGTGACCGATTTTGGTTTGCAATGCACCCGTAAATGATCCTTTTTCGTGACCGAACAATTCACTACCTGCGAGTTCTTTCGAAATAGCACCGCAGTCCATTGCCACAAAGGGCATATCCTTCCTGCGTGAACGGTTGTGAATTTCCTGCGCGATCGCCTCTTTTCCCGAGCCGCTTTCTCCGTAAATAATCACGCTGAAATTGGTCGGTGCGACCAGGTCGACCTGCTTGAAAAGATTATCCGAAACATCGCTGTTACCCATAATGTAACCTGCCTTGGTCCGGGAATGCATTTTTCTGGTCGGCTTCGCAGTGGTTGTTTCAGAAGCAGCGCCTGGCGTACCTGAATACGAGTATTCCTGCTCGTCATTCTGCGAAGATTCTGCGTCGGCGAGCGCTTTTTTAACCGTTACCAGGATTTCATCCGGAAAAAGCGGTTTGGTGATATAATCATAAGCACCAGCTTTCATTACGCTGACCGCCACTTTAATATCTGAATAGCCCGTTATAATCAAAACCGGCACGTGCGGCCTTTTGGATTTAATAGCAGTCAGCAATTCCGTTCCGGTAATATCCCCCAAACGGAAATCAGTCATAACCAGATCCGGAGAGACCGATTCGATCAATGCCAGTCCGTCCTTGCCGTTTTGCGCTGTTTCAACTATGAAATCATTCTTGGACAAAAATCTTTTCAACAGAAAACAAATATCTGCCTCATCATCAACAACAACTATTTTTTTCATGCCAGGTTTCTAGGGCTTAACTTAATCAGATTTATATGGTAACTCGTAATCTTGCAGTCGGTATGTTCAATTGCTCGCGGTATTTGGCCACCGTTCTTCTCGCGACTGAATAGCCTTTTTCGGAAAGCATGTCTGTGATCTGCTGATCGTTGTAAGGATGTCTCTTGTCCTCGTCCAGCACAATCTCACGGATTGCTTCCTGGATTTCCCGGTTAGAAACCTCGGTGCCATCTTCATTGGTAACACCTTCTGTAAACAGGTCTTTCAGCAAAACGATCCCGAATGGTGTCTGTACATATTTGTTGGTTGTAACGCGTGATACCGTTGAAATATCCATATCAATGATCTCAGCTACATCTTTCAGGATCATCGGACGGAGCTTTTTCACATCGCCGGACTGAAAGTAATCATATTGCAACCTAACAATAGCCTTCAATGTGCTGAGCATTGTATTTTCACGCTGCTTAATGGCGTCAATAAACCATTTCGCAGAGTTCATTTTATTTTTCAGGAACTGGTTCGTCGCCTTGTCATTCTTCTGCTCGGCCATCTGCGTGAAAACCTTGTTCAGTTTCAATGCAGGGCTATTTCCCCAGGTAAGCTGTACTTCAATCTCTCCATCTTCGGTATACCAGAGCATAAAGTCCGGCTTGATACTTTCATTAACAATGGAATCATTGCGAAGTCCCGAAGCAGGTTTGGGATTAAGCGTGGTAATCAGCTGAACTGCCTTTTTGAGCGACTCTTCATCCAGCCCGGTAATGCGCATGATCTTGTCATAATTGCGTGAACCAAGCTCATCAAATGCATCACTCACAATCCGGTATGCCCATTTCCAGGTATCATTCTGCGTTTCTATGCGATTAAGCTGGATCAGCAGGCACTCTCGTAGGTCACTCGCCGCGATACCAGCAGGATCAAGCTGCTGGATTACTTTCAGCATGAGGTTCACCTCATCTGTATCGATGAACATGCTGTTGGCAAATGAAATATCGTCTGCTATTACCTCGCTTTCGCGTCTGAGAAACCCATCCTCGTCAAGCGAGTCAAGGATAAAATCTGCGATCAGCTGCTGTCTTTCGTCGAGTCTGAGGAAATGCACCTGCTGCTTCAAATCGTCCCGGAAGGAGATCGATTCGACCATCGGCCGGGTGTAAAGCTCATTGTCAGCCGACTGGTTGTTTGCGTATGTTTTGTAATCAGGAATATCGTCGTCCCTGAACTCGTCCCAATCATAATAATCCTGTACGGACGTATCATCTCCCGAGCCGGAGTCCGAAGGATCATCGAAATCGTCCGCTGTTTCTTCCGCGGCACTCTCTTCTTTACCTTCTTCCAGAATAGGATTTTCCTCTAATTCCTCTTTGATTCGTTGTTCAAGCTCCATTGTCGTCAAATGCAATAAATTCAGCATTTGAATCTGCAATGGAGAGTATTTTAAGGTCTGCCTTTGCGTCTGCGTTTGTCTTTGCATAGAGCAAGTAAGGGTAAAATGGTAATTCTCTTAATGCTTTAAATTTACTACTCTTTATTCAATCTTCCTGTAAGGTCAATCGTGAATATAAAGATTGCGTAGTTATTTCCACAGACTGAGTATTATAATTCAGAATGTCACAATTCTCTACGTCTTTGCTCACGTTGGTGTCAGCCGGAAGCTGGTTTTGAAACTCAGCTAAGTGTGCATGATCAGTAAAACGTACTTTGCCACCCTTTGGTCACGGGTCGGATTGCATTCGTTTTTATATGTCTGATTATCAAAAGTATCAAGACAAATCCTGACAGACAAAGTTGTTCTTGCAAAGGAATTCCGGCATTAATGCTGCCGTTTTTTTCTATGGCTGAAACATCCCGTTTATTCCTTGTTTGCGGAAAATAGATAACGGGATACCTGTAATAAAACAAAAGCCTTGCCGACATACACTGATGTTGCCGCATGCCTGCGAATACTTAGCCAGCAAACAACAAAAACCCTCCAAGTGAAGGGTTTTATCTATTTCTAAATAATGATGATTAAACAGGCTTGGTCGCGGGCTCGTCGGTTACCTTCTTCACCCAACGCAATCCTTTCAGCAACACTTCCTTCCCCTCACTTACACCGTGTTTCAGGATAACCTTCTCCACGACCATAGGTACTACGAAGTTCAGAGGTGGCGGCAGTCGCTTCAGTGCGGTACGAGCAATCAGGGTATGCACGCCCATTTGCAGCCCTTTTCCCCCGCCCAGCGCCTGCTTACCTGATGCTACCAGGCTATTTACAAAGCTGTACGATTCAGAGGCAGGCTTGCTGCCTGTTTTGTTTGTTGATGTAGTCGATGAATTTTCCATATAGCTACTAGTAAAAAATGGCCGGAATGCTTGATTCCGGCCTAAGTTTCTTATCTAAAATCGTTGATTTCATTTTTTGCAGCATCTGTATATTCGGCTGCTTTGTTTACTGCTTCATCTTTATATGCAAGTCCCTCCTCCTTCAAATCCTCAGCTGCTTTCTTAGCATCATGCTTGCTTCTTTCCAGCGCATCAATCAGGTCGCTGGCCAGGCTGTTTGTTTTTTTCTTGATCTTCTTTCTTGTGGTAGATCCTTCTTCGGGCGCTAGCAGCAATCCGATAACAGCTCCTACAAGTGCCGCTGACACAACTCCTAAAATAACTCTATTAGCTGACATA
>NZ_JBHYGF010000202.1:0-7680 GCF_051859145.1 Dyadobacter sp. | reverse complement strand
GCTCGTCGTACAGTTGCGAAATCAGTGCCTGCAATGCAACATGCTGGTATCCGTCAATGCGACCATCCTTACGCAATACCGCGATGTTCCTGGCCTGACAGTCGAGCAGCTGGGTGGGCATATTCGTTTTATCTTTTAAAGTCGCCAGCTCGTCGGGAGGTAAATGGCGCGCGATTTCTGCGTCGCAAATGATCTTTACCCGATTTAATGCAGTACGTTGCCGCTGACTGGCCCTATCTTCATGCTCCCAGCTGGTGCGCCTCGCCATCGAATTGCGCAATGCATAAAGCCACGCGATATGGCGGTAAATGATCTTTCTCACTTCGGTATCGGTTTCGTGATCTGCATTACTTTGGGAAAATGCCCGGACAGCCACGCTGAAAGACCTGCTGTGATTTGTAATCGCGCCCCAGATCTTGCGTGCTTCCCAGCTGCGATCGTAGGACTGATTATTTTTGAAACCAACGAAAAAGGCAGTGGCAGTACCTACCAGCGACACCGGCAGCCAGGGAACTGCGACCCATTTCCAGTCGAGGTACTGATAAATAAAAATGGCAATGGACCCAGTGGCGAGTGAGAACAAAACCATTCGCCAGGAATAGAAGTAGATGATTACAGGAGACAGGTAACGATTTACGTACATAGTAACAGGAGTTATATAAAAGAGTGAGTAGCCCTGATAAATGCTGATAATTTATCCAAAGCTACTCACAGATTAAAATGCACCCCATTTTTTGACAAAATTCCTACAACCGGAATGCGCTTGGCGTTGTGCTGGTTTGCTTCTTGAAAAAATGGTTGAAATGGGCAGGCTCGTCAAATCCAAGACAGAAACTGATTTGCGAAATGTTCCAGTCCGTATGCAGCAGCAATGCTTTTGCCTCGGCAGCTATCCGCTCAGCAATATGCGCCGTAGTTGTTTTTCCGGTAGTCAGCCGCACGGCGCGGTTGAGGTGATTGGTATGCACGTTCAAACTGGCGGCATAATCGCCTGCAGAGCGCAGCCGGAGTTGTTGTGAAGGCGTTTCAATCGGGAATTGCCTTTCCAGTAAATCCGAGAAAACCGCCGTGATCCGTGCATTCGCGTCCGCATTCTGGTACAGGCTTTCCGACGGGTTCATTTTCAATGCAGTATGCACGATTTCCATGATGTAGTTACGGATCAGATCGAATTTGAATGTATAATCCGAACCCATTTCGGTCATCATCTTTCTGAAAATCGCGTCAACCTGCCTGTCCTGCTCCTCATTCAGCAAATAAGCGGGCTTGGCGCCTATCTGAAACATTGGCAGCTCCTTTATATCGCCGCGTATTACCTCATTAAAAAATGCTTCTTTGAAAATGCAGAAGAAACCCGTGCTGTCATCCGTAAGCTTTTCGTATTTATAGGGAACATTTGGATTAAAGAACATGAGCGTGGTACCATCCACTTCCAGCGATTTGTCCGCATAATGGTATACATGTTTGCCGCGCATGATCGATATTTTGTAAAAATCCCTGCGGTTGTACTGCACCTGCGCATTGCAGCCCCAGTCCCAGTCTTCCAGATTGAACACATTGAAATGCCCTACATCTTTTTTCAGGTTCTCGGGCATCCAGTTGAACTTGTGCTGGTAAAATTCTTCCAGTGATTCAATTGCCATGATCTTGCATTGATATGTACCTGCAACTCATTTGCGATAAAATATGTACCCGCCGTGTTGCAGCGTATTTTCATCGGTAAAATTGCCGTCGGCTTCAAAGCCGGAATCGTCCCAATAATAAATATAATCTCCCTTAATTTCATACCTGCCGGTATACGCACTTTCCCGGGTGCCGCGTGCTTCGTCGTAGCGTCCTCCCGGGAGCAGCTGTTGACGGATATGTCCGTCCGCAGTCTGCCACATTCCGATATAGCTGGCTTTTGTCTTCATAATGGATTTCGGTTAAATGAAATAGGTACCCGCCGACTGGCAGGTACCGGCTGATTTAGAAGTTGGTCGCTGTGGCAAGTGCGCGCTGGGCTTCCATTTCCTGCTGCACCAATGCGATCTTCTGCCCGGCAATTTCATACGCATCTTCCCCGAGGAACAAGTGAAAAGGCGGGTCAGCCTGTTCGGCGACGGAGATGAAAACGGCCGCTGCTTTTTCAGGATCGCCGGGTTGGTTAGCATTAATGCTGTTTTGGTGCGCCTGCTGCGACTCGCGTACATTGGTATACTCCGTCATTTCTTTCTGTGGCGTGTTCAAAGAACCTGCGCCAAGGAAATTGGTACGGAAATAACCTGGCATAACCAGCGTGACGCGAATTCCGAAAGGCGCCACCTCGTGAAACAACGATTCGGAGAAACCGTGCATCGCAAACTTCGTGGCACAATAGATCCCAAAGCCGGGAAAGCCCCCTGCAAAACCGCCTATGGAAGAAATATTGAAAATGTGGCCCGACTGCTGGTTGCGCATTTGCGGCAATACCTGACGGATCAGATTCAATGCACCGAATACATTAATATCGAAGTTGGCTCTGGCTTCCGCATCGGAAAGTTCTTCCAAAGCGCCTGTCAGACCGTATCCTGCATTGTTTACCAGCACATCAATCCCCCCGAAAGCAGTGATGGTGTTGGCTATGGCCAGCTGTACATCAGCTTCGTTGGTCAGGTTTAATGCTAATGGAAGAAAATCGTTGCTTTCAACACCGACAGCGTCTTTCAGCTCGGACAGATTGCGAGAGGTAGCTGCTACTTTTTGTCCTTGTGCGAGGAGTTGTTTTGTCAATGTAAGGCCAAGTCCCTTGGACGCGCCTGTAATAAACCATACTTTCTGAGTGCTCATAACTTTGTGTTTTTTGATGTCACAAAGTTGGCATCAAAGGCAGGCAGCACGTTTGTGCGCTTCAAACGAATGCTTGCGAAATTCAAACAATGAGTTTCCGTTTGCTCATTAACCCTACCGGTAGCTCATTCTGACAAGCACCTTTTACAATTCCGTCTAGTTTTGGGCAAACCATAAACTTACAGGAAATGAAACTTTCAGGATGTTGCACCTTGGTGCTCTTCATTAGTCTTGCGTGTCCGTCGTTTGCCCAGGAAAAGCTCTGGACGGAAACCGACCGTCAGTACACCATCGATCAGCTAAGCCGCACGAGGGACGAACTGGTCAAAGAAACAGAGAACCTGACACCAGCGCAATGGGATTTCAAAGAGTCGCCCGACCGCTGGTCTATCTCGCAGATTGTCGAACACCTTGCATTATGGGAAATCATCTGGGCACGGGAAATTAGTATGGGATCCCGTAGCAAGCCGCAGCCCGAACTTAATCAAACAGCCCGGCCGGACAGCTACTATTCGGAATTTATCATGGAAACCAACCCGCACGTAGCAGCAGATATCGCCATACCAACCGGTTTCATCAAAGGGAAAGACAACCTGACTTTCTTCCTGAGCCGTCGCGAGCAAAACATCGCTTTCGTAAAAAAGACAGATGCAGATATGCGCGCGCACTTTGAACTGACCGGAACTCCCAACCCGCGAAACATGCACCAGGTTTACATTTATCAATGGGGCCACGTAGACCGGCATTTAAGACAGATTCGGAAGGTCAAAAGCGATGCAAATTTTCCGAAGTAGGGACTGAATTAAGTGACCTCGTGCGCTTCGGCGGCTATGTAGTTCGCCGGAGCGCACGAGGTGGTGTGTCTCAAACCTATTTGTTCCCTAAAGATGTTTTTGAAGTGAGTACTCAACGGAGAGTTGGCTATTATTAAGGAAACAATAACGCACCCCACTAGTAACAATCCGCCCAAAGATCCGGATTGTTAAAATTCTCTAAACACTCTCAATACTTCTTTCATAAGACCTTTTTTGTAACGTGAACAATCTCGTAAGTCTGTGGATTTTCCAGGATGGTACGAGCATGGCTCAGTAACAACTGGTGATTTTGAATGAACTGTTTTAAGCGGTCAGCTGAATCAACAAGCTCAATGCAAATTGGCAGGCGCATTGGTGGCACATCCATTTGATCAAAAACCAGTTCGGAACCGTGAAAAAAACCGGCCTTTACTGGATACTGGATTGCTTAACTAATGTTGTAGCGTTTGGCCGCTTTCAATATCTCCGTCGCCACAAAGCGACAAAGTTTTGTTCCACGGCAAAACCCTGGCAGGTTACTTTGCCGATCAGTTCCCAGACAAAATGATCCGGGCAAATGTTATTCCGGCCTTTGAAGCAACAGCACAATTCGTAAACCCAGTTCTGAGTGGCATTGGATTGCCCTCCATCCTTAATAAGTTTAGCTACAAACTAACTGAATTCAGCTACCGGATGATGCACAAACCGATCCGGACGTTCCGTGAAGCAAATAAACTGTCACCATTAATAGCAGACTACAAAGGACTTCCGTCGATTTACGGTGTAAGTCGGCACTTACTGAAAGAACCAAACGACTACCCTGATAACAGTCACTTTACCGGATTCTGGTATGGTAAATCACCTGCTGCACTTGACACGGATGTATCTAATTTTCTGCAAGATGGCGCTCCACCCTTGCTTGTCACGTTTGGGAGTATGCCGCTGACTACCGGGCTTGATATGCAGCAAGCAATGATACAGCTGACAGAAAAACTAAACACCAGAATCATTATCATTAAAGGTTGGGGCTTTGAAGGCACAACCGATTTGGAGAATTGCAAAACCATCAAGATTATCGAATCCGCTCCTTATGAAAAATTACTTCCTCATGTGAAAGCAGTGATTCACCATGGTGGGATCGGTACTATGGCCGAATGCCTAAGGGCAGGAAAACCATTCCTGACTTGCCCGGTGCCGTACCCTATGGGTGACCAGCATTTTTGGGGACAATTGGCGTTCCAGAAAGGTTGCGCGCTTAAACCAATACCTTTGAAGAAATTGACGCTCGACCAGTTGATTACTGCCGGGTACGAGTTATTAACCAGACAAGAACTCCACACGAGCAGCAGGCTCATGGCGGATTTACTATCCACGGAAAATGGGATCGACAATGCCATTAAACTGATTGAATCCAGCCCTGACCATTAACGCAGATATAAATGTACCGCATTATTATGGCTCACAAATTGAAGAGAAAACCCAAACGAGGAGAATAGTCGTTACTCCTTGATATAAAATGCCCTCGATATTAAGTTCAAACGGCAGAGCATCAATGATATGGCCTGATAATCCCTTGGCAATTCAGGATCATTTTAATATATTGCTGCTAGAACATTCATATAGATCTTTGCTTTTTTGTAGCTAGTCTAATGTAGCTAGCTATTTTGCCGTGTGAAGTTTAACAATCTATTGATATGGAGACTTTGATTGTCTTTTCCATGACATTTATCCCAATGGGTTTGGCAATATGGCGGATGATCAGACTTACGCGCGATACGATTGGCACCAATTCTCCACTGAAAGTTGTAAGAATATACAAAACGACTGCCTGGTCGTATTTTGCCAGTTTTGACTCTTTATTTATCCTTTATGGCTTCTTTGGTAGCGGCCTCGTAATCAGCGCCGTATTGTTTGCCAGATTCTCAACGCCTAATCCTGAACTTGGATGTATCATCATGTCATTGATTGCATTCGTGTTATTGGGGCTTGGATCAGCCGTATTGGCAGTGAATTTAAATCACTGGCACCACGTGAGAGGGGCAGTTATTACTACATTTCCGGAAAAGCACGAGTTAAAAATTGAGGTTGGAGGCACCATGTTCCATTTGAAGGATGGAGATTTAATCAAAATCAGTTTCCAACGTAACGAAGGCAAACTTCAGTTAGGCTTTGCTAGGTACTACTTAGCCAGTGGCGACTCTTTTGTTCTTTCGAATAAAAATTCGGGCATGTGGGTTGTTCAGGAATATTTCAAACGTGTCCCAATCGAATACAAGGAACGTTATCTACCATTTATCAATACCTGAAACCAATATTAAATCTGCACATCAGCGCCATAAAGAAGCTCATTTAAGGTACCGCCTTTTCTACATATAGTTTGATCGAATCACTCTTGAGCCTGACCTGTAACCAGTTCTTTATTTTTGTAAAGTCCCGCCCGGTTTGCCTCAAATTCGAAGAGCCCAACACAACAACTGTATAATTGCTTGTTTTTCCCCCATTGGTGAAAAATGTTTGCCGATCAGCGGAGCAGTATTTAATGTCCGGAAATAGGGGCTTAATCTCACTGAATAAAAGACCAGTAGCCTTTTTACTTGCGCTAATGCTGTCCTGCCTTTGAATATTACGGCTGAGCTCAGTCTTTAATTGATTTATCTCAGCTTGATACCGATCGCTCTGTGTGAGCTCGTTGGAAACGTCATTGATAGAAAAACCTTGCTGAACGATCAGCGTCGTGCTCGCAAGCCCATAAATTGCCTTTCTGCTATTCAGGCGCTTCTTTTCAGAGTCCTCAATTAGTTTCCCTCCATAAATAAGCTTGATCTGCTTCTTAGCTGCATCCAGTTCATGTTTTAAAAGGAAATCACCTTCAATATAGCTTTCAGTGTTAATAAAGTTATTGGCGTTTTGAATGAAATGCTCTTTTTGAACCAACAAATAACCATAGTAAATACTGGGAATAGTAGTCAAAAGTACTAGAAAACTAACCCAGCGGTTTGCCATCTTCTTTTGATGCGCGTTGGCATAGTCGCGGATAGGATATTGAAGCAGCCTTACAGTAATCAGGGTTGCGCTTCCTATAAACACAGTGTTGATCGTAAGCAGGTAAAATGCGCCGAAAAAGAAGCCCCAATTGGCCGTTGCCAGCCCGTACCCTGCCGTACAAAGCGGTGGCATCAGCGCCGTTGCAATAGCAACACCTGGAATTACATTGCCCTTGTTTCTACTGGAAATCGCTACTATACCAGCAAGCCCTCCGACCAACGCGATAATCACATCATAAATGTTAGGCTGCGTCCTGGCCAGCAGCTCCGAGTGCGCCTGGTAAATGGGTGTAACATAGAAATAGGTAGCTGACGTAAGCAGACCGGCCACAATAGCAAAAAGATAATTAACGAGTGCTTTTCTGAAAAGTGAAAAATCGTAGGTGGCAATGCTGTACCCCATCCCAAGGATCGGCCCCATTAATGGTGAGACCAGCATGGCTCCAATGATGACTGCCGTCGAGTTGACATTCAAACCAACCGATGCAATGAAGATGGCAAAAATAAGGATCCACAGATTTGTCCCTTTAAACTCAATCCCACTCTCGACAGTATCATGAATTTTAATGTAATTCTCCCGCTCAGAAGAAATATCAAACCTTCTTAGTAACTTTTCAATGATCATAGCAGCGATTTACAATGTTTTTGTTAGCCAAGCAGCAATGAAAGGCATTCTTTTAATGCATAAGCTCCTCAATATCATTGAGCTCGCCGAACAAAACCAAAACTTCATTTTCATGCATCACAGCGTTGGCGCGTAGCGATGCCGGATGCTGCCCTTTTGAAAATTTTTGCAGGACCGTTTTCAGATTCTTTTGCTAGCTTAAGCCCGGTGAGCACGATCACATTATACCGGTTGGTCAGTTCTGCCTGCTCAAGACTCATGCCAATGTAACGCCTTGGGACGCGGATTTCAATGATACTGTATTTTTCGGAAATTTCAAATGAGTCAATGATGCCCGAATTGTCTAACCACATGGCAAGCCGTTCGGCCGATTCTTCCTCAGGAAGGATAGACGATCGTTGAGCTCGGG
>NZ_JBHYGF010000201.1:0-28691 GCF_051859145.1 Dyadobacter sp. | reverse complement strand
GTCGCTTCGATGCTGACCATAGGAATGCTGACAATGACAAGCTGTTCAGAAAAAACAAAAGATTCTGCACAGGAAACGGTTGATGAAGCAAAGGACGACATGGATGACAATGTTGCCGAAGCAAAAGCGGATATCAAAGAAGCCGGAAATGATTTTGAGGCGAAAGTGAAAGAAGATAAGGCTTCATTGAAAAAAGACATTGACGACGCAGTTGACAAACTGGACAGAAAAATAGAGGAGGCTGATGCCAAAATGGAGAAAGCTGCTGATAAGGAAAAAGCAAAATGGCGCGAACGCAAAGCTGAGCTTAACAAAGAAAAAGACGAGCTGAAAGCTTCCTGGAACGAGGTAGAAAACGAAACTGCCGAGAAGTGGGATGCATTCAAAGCCAAAACGAACGAGAAAATCGCTAAGGCGAAAGCAGATATCAAAGACTAGGAATTTGGATTAGGGTTATGTATTCAAAAAATGCTCCTGTGAACGGGAGCATTTTTTTATTTCCGGGGTAAATGGATTTCTGTCATCATACACCGCGCCGAGCCTCCGCCGTAAGTTTCAATGTACGATAAGTCGGTATGCAGCAGGCGCGCATATTCGTTCAGCTGCTTGACCTGTGTGTTGGTAAGCGATTCATAAGCTTGTGTGGACATGATCAGGAACTTGTCGGCACGTGCGTTTCTCACCATCAGCATATTGCCCGCAAAGTGCCGGACCTGTTCCAGTGAAATTTCTACAATGTACTTATTGGTGTCTTCCAGCGCAGCTCTTACCATTAATCTTTCATCCGGATCTTTGATCGCTTCCAGGCAAACTACCGCAAAAATATCGCCCACGCACATCAGTACGTTGGTGTGGTAAATGGGTTTGTCGTTTTCGTCAGTCGCATTGAATGCGATGATTTCATAGCCCATAGCTTCCCCAAAAGCAGCCAGCACGTCGGGATGTGTCCGGGGGGAAAAACAGGCGTAAGCGATTTTGTATCTTCTGTCGAGCACCATGCTGCCGGTACCTTCGAGGAATTTGCCTTCTTTTTCGAAGTAAGTGAGGTCGATGATTTCCTCAATTTTATACTCTTTTCCTAGCGCTTCAATAATGTCTTCCCGCCTTTCTAATCGGCGGTTCTGGGCCATCATCGGGTACAATACGACTTTTCCGCTTTGATGAAAGGATACCCAGTTATTTGGGAAAACAGCATCAGGTCGCCTGATATCATCAGCATCATCAAATATCTGCACGTTAATGCCCGCCTTGCTCAGCTGACTGGTCATGAGTTCAAATTCTTCTTCGGCAGTTTGTGCGGGTGTACTGGCTTCGTTTATCGTCAAATCCCGTTGCTGGTATTCATTGGTGGTCGCAGTCTCTTCATTGAACCCGAAGCTGGCAGGTCGGATCATCATGATCCTGGAAGTGGACTGTGGCTGTATCTGGGCAGATGAAGTGATAATGCGCATAGGAGTTTCTTTTTACAGCAATTTACGATCGAAAAGGCACGAATACAATATCAAAATTCACGCAGAACAGGCATGCTCATGCAATGTGATCCGCCCCGTGCACGGGAAAGCTCGGCGGACGGGAGCGTAATGAATGTGTCGTGAAGTGTTTCCGGATCAAGCTCGCCCAACTCAAACTTTTGCAGGATATCTTTGGCGCTGATCACCGAAAATCCCTTCTTCCGAAATGCTTCCAGCGTTTTATCATTTCGGTCGTAGCCTATTACTACACCTTCCTGCAAAGCCAACAGATTACACGAATCTGTCCATTGCTCCCGCTCGCCGTAAGGAAATTCATTGTCTCCGGAATAGATAAATTGTATGGGCTCGTTGCTGCCGAGATCGGTTTTGCTGATATCGGTTAATAGATCTTCCAGATTCTCAATTTCACGCGGCTGCTCAGTTCCCTTTTCGAATTGCAGTATCCTGAATTCCTTATTCGCGTCTGTCGGTGCAAAGAAGTGCAGTACATCTTTTTTACGTGCCTCGTCGCCAAGCCTGGCCAGTGAACCCAGCAGTACCCACACATTCTTTTTGACTTGAGTAAAAATGGTATCAATGTGCATGTAGTCGCGCTTCTTGGGGATCTTGATGATAGTGATCTTGCTGACCACGTTTTTTTCAAACAAAATCTTCATCACCTGCTGCGCGGCGTAAATGCTGGTCCGCTCGCTGCATCCGATCACGAGATGGTTCGGCGCTACCATCATGACATCGCCTCCTTCCAGCGTGCAGCGATGGTAATCACTTGCTTTTTCGTCGTCAGGCAGCAAAAAGTGCTTTTCATTATCAGGTATCTCGATCAGATTGTTCCTAACATGTTCAAACATCGGATGGTAGAAAAATACATACTGCGCAAGGATGGACTCACGAGTCCGGGCAGTCTTCGCAGGTTTGTTCAGGAGAATGTATTCGTTGATCACAATACCTATATCGCGCATGAAAATCAGGTTCGGAAGCGGCGCAAAAAGCATCCGTTCATCAGAGCGCGAGCCGGAGATGAATATCTTCGCGAGTTCGTGCGGGGGACAGGTATGCAGCTCTTCCTGTATCGCAAATGAGCATTTTTCAATACCGCATATCGCGGCTGTCAGCTTGCTGCGCGTGCCGGGTACTTCCAGAATCCCGGCCAGTAATTTTTGGAAATCAACCACGCAATCTGAGTTATAATAATTTTCGGATCCGGGTATAAAAAAGGATCGTCGCGGGTCTGCATCTATTTCAGCAAGCTTTCCCTTGATCTGGCCCGGATCAAGGAAATAGAGCAGCAGCTTGATGTAATAATCGTATTCGTCCCGGCGCATGGTATCCAGGTGAACAATGTCTTCAAAAAGCCAGTCCTGGGCTTTGCTGGGCACTACTTTGCCGAGTCCACGGTCGGGACTGTGGATCAAAAGCCGTTTGAGCCGCCCGGTTTCAGACGTGACTTTTACCTTATAGCGGTGATCTGTTTCAGATGTTTGCATGAAGTGTTACAAATGCTACGAACGCAAAATAAAGGTTTATTGATCAATTAAAAACAGCCTTGCAGTTTGGCGATAAAGTTGCGGCAGTTTTGAGATATAATATCATTTATACGGGAACAAGGGCGGTATTAAAAAGGTTGTAGTTAGGTGTAGCGCACGTTTTCAGCCAGTTGCCTCCATTTTCTTTTACGGCCAAAACGTGTTACTTTTGCGGTAAAATTGCCACGAACTATCTATTAAGAATTAATCAGTTATGCTCTCAATAAATGACTTGCGTGCCTCAGTTGAAGGTAAGGAAATATTAAAAGGTATCAATCTGGAAGTGAAACCAGGTGAGGTACATGCAATTATGGGTCCTAACGGTTCTGGCAAAAGTACGCTGGCATCCGTACTTGCCGGAAGAGAGGAATATGAGGTGACAGGCGGGAGTGTTGTTTTTAATGGAAAAGATATTCTTGAAATAGCACCTGAAGAAAGAGCTGCGGAAGGTATTTTCCTTGCATTCCAGTATCCTGTTGAAATTCCTGGTGTTACTACCATCAACTTTCTGAAAACTGCGGTTAACGAAATTCGTAAATACAGAGGCGAGAGCCCGCTGGATGCAGCTCAGTTCCTCAAAATGGTTCGTGAAAAGGCCAAGTTGGTGAGTATGAACGATTCACTGCTGAAACGCGCATTGAACGAAGGGTTTTCGGGTGGTGAGAAAAAACGCAACGAGATTTTTCAAATGGCTGTGCTGGAACCTAAGCTGGCGATCCTGGATGAAACAGACTCCGGTTTGGATATCGATGCATTGCGTATTGTTTCGGAAGGCGTGAATTCGCTACGCTCTCCCGAACGCGCTACGATCGTGGTAACCCACTACCAGCGTTTGCTCGACTATATTGTTCCTGACTATGTACACGTACTTTATAAAGGAAGGATCGTAAAATCCGGACCGAAAGAGCTGGCTCTGGAACTGGAAGAAAAAGGTTACGACTGGATCAAGGCCGAAGTGGAAGCAATCAGTTAAAAACCTTGTTTGTGGAGTTTCTTGGCATTAAAGTACCTTATTAAAAATTCGATGAGTACCGAAACAATAGATTTAAAAACCAGGCTTGTTACAGACTTTTACGCGCGTGAATCTGTCATGAACGGTGCGGCGTCGTCTGCGCTTCACCAGAAAAAACGTGCGGCGCTGGCCAGGTTTGATAAATTAGGCTTTCCGACGATCAAGAACGAAGAGTGGAAATACTCTAACGTCAAGGAGCTGGTAAGCGAAACATACAATTTCAATGCAGCGAGTGATATTGAGCTGAGCGACCTGGAAGATCTTAAAATTCCGGAGCAGGATGCCAATATCATTTATTTCATAAATGGGCATTATCACGCGGGTTTGTCGAGGCTTGTTTCTTCGTCTGACCAACTGACGATCAGCTCACTTTCAGAAGCAATCAAGAATGATCCCGATCTGATCAATTCTTATTTCAACGAGCTGGCTGGTGAAAGCGGAGACGCATTTACTGAACTGAATACCGCTTTTACGCATGACGGGATCTTTATTCATGTTCCTGAAAATCAAACGGTAGCGCATCCTGTGATCCTCCGTTTTGTAAGTGATGCGAGAACTCAGAACATTGGCAGCCAGCCGCGGAATATTATTTCGGTCGGTCGAAATGCACATGTAAAGCTGGCGGAAGCTTTCAGGACTTTGGGTACCGAACGTTCATTTACGAATGCAGTAACGGAAATATATGTAAGTGAGGATGCAGGTGTGGAATACTATAAAGTACAGAATGAAAGCGATAAAGCATACCATGTGGGTACAACCCAAGTAAGAATGCTTGACCGATCGCAGTTCTACGCAGGAACTGTTACTTTGAATGGACGTTTTACCAGAAATAACCTCAATATTGTTATCGACGGCGAACGTTGTGAAGCATATATGTACGGTTTGTACTTCCCGGATGGCGTGCAGCACGTAGACAATCACACCACAGCGGATCACCGTAAGCCAAATTCAAACAGTAATGAATTGTATAAAGGCATTCTGAGGGACAGATCGAAAGGGGTTTTTAATGGAAAGATTTTCGTTCGTCCTGATGCACAGAAAACGAATGCATTTCAATCCTGCAAAAACATTGTACTGTCGCCGGATGCTACCATGAACACCAAGCCGCAGCTTGAAATTTTTGCAGATGATGTGAAATGTTCACACGGAACGACGACGGGGCAGATAGATGAAGAAGCATTGTTTTACATGCGTTCAAGAGGTATTTCGCATTCAGAAGCGCTCTCGCTGCTAATGTTTGCCTTTTGTGCTGATGTAGTTTCCCAGATCAAGATTGATTCCATCAGAGAGTACCTGGAAAATGTAATTGCTGAAAAGCTGGCTACCAAATAAACGTCCGCATTCATACAGGACACAGCTTATTGTTGCCCAGCTCAATTTTTTGGGTTGGGTATTTTTCTTAAAAATACATCACATGAATACTCCTTTTGATATAGCTTCCATTCGGAAAGATTTTCCGATCCTCAATGAGGTAGTAAATGGAAAGCAGCTTGTGTATTTCGATAATGCAGCCACGACGCAAAAGCCGCGGGTTGTACTGGATGCGATTTCGGGCTATTACGAGCATTATAATGCAAATATCCACCGGGGAATCCATCACCTGGCCGAGAAAGCTACCTCTGCATTTGAGCAATCGAGAAAGCGTTTGCAGGCATTTTTGAATGCGCAATTTTCGGAGGAAATCGTATTTACTTCCGGTACTACCGACGGGATCAACCTTGTTGCAGCTACTTACGGCCGCAAGTTCCTGAAAGAAGGGGATGAAGTGATTATTTCAACCATGGAGCACCACTCCAACATTGTTCCCTGGCAAATGCTTTGCGAGGAGAAAGGCTGCATTCTTAAAGTGATACCTATCAATGATGAGGGTGAGTTGTTGATGGATGAATATGAAAAGCTGCTCACCGAACGGACCAAGTTTGTATCAGTCGTACACGTGTCCAACTCACTGGGAACGATCAATCCTGTAAAGGAGATCATTGAAAAAGCGCATGCGGTAGGAGCGAAAGTGTTGCTCGATGGCGCACAGGCGAGCTCGCATTTGCACCTGGATGTACAGGATTTGGATTGTGACTTTTATTCATTGTCGCTGCATAAGATTTACGGCCCTACCGGAATGGGGATACTTTATGGTAAAAAGGATTTGCTCAATGCTATGCCGCCGTACCGAGGGGGAGGCGAGATGATTAAGGAAGTTACATTTGAAAAAACAACCTATAATGAGCTTCCTTACAAATTTGAAGCTGGTACACCGAATATTGCGGATGTAGTAGCCGCCAAATACGCGATCGATTACGTGGAAACACTGGGAAAAGCCAATATTGCAGCGTACGAGAATGAGCTCCTGAAATATGCAACTGAGGCAGTAAGTGAAATTGAAGGCTTGAAGATCATCGGACAAGCGAAAGAGAAGGTAAGCGTGCTTTCGTTTGTTATTGACGGTATTCATCACCAGGATATTGGTGTACTGCTGGATCAGCAGGGTATTGCTGTTCGTACTGGTCACCATTGCACGCAGCCATTGATGAGCCGCTTCAATATTACCGGAACCTCCCGCGCGTCATTTGCTGTTTACAACACGAAAGAGGAGATTGACCTTCTGATAAAGGGACTGCACAAGGTGAAGCGGATGCTAGGATAATTGATTAGATTACTGCCTCATCAAATTTACAAATACACATATCTATGAAAAATTCAGTTCAGGAGGCAAAGCGTTACCTGGATAACGCAAAGGAGATTCTGAGAGAGAAAGCGAAGAAAGAGGATGGTTTCTATCAGGACAAAAAGTATGTGAAACTAGCCGGACATGCTGCTTATACCGGAGTTCTGGTTGCGTTGGACGGTCTGCTAGGTGTAAAAGGAAAGGGCAGAAAGAGTGTTGACTGGTATTTGCAGGAGCTCGGGAAAATGGATAAGAAGGCGTTAACATCTTTTCATACAGCTTACGACACCTTGCATTTATCGATGGGTTATGACGGTAATCAATCTGCTGATATCTCATCAACCGGCTTGAAGCTGGCCGAATCATTGATTAACTGGGTCGAAACTAGAACTGCTGCTGCGTAATTTGAATGACATGGAAACAATATCGAAGAATGTTTTGATGGATTCTCTGAAAAACCTCCCGGATGAAATCGAGGTTGAACAAGCCATTGAGCAGATAATTTTATTAGCAAAAATTGAAAGATCGCGAAAGCAAATTGATAATGGCGAATCATACACACATGAGGAAGTAAAAAGAGCTTATAATAAATGGCTGGAATAATTTGGTCGAAAGAAGCACGCCAGGATTTGGACAATATTTTTATTTGGCTTGAAGGCGAGTCGAAATCATATTCAAAAAAGTGGATTAACGAAGTGTTTCAAAAAATAGAACTTCTCCAAAACTTTCCTAAAATGGGGAGGAAAATACCTGAGACAAGCATTGCAAATATTCGGGAGATACGTGCCGGGAATTACAGAATTATATACAATGTACGGAAGGATGGAGTTGAGATACTCGCACTGAGGCACACATCACGACCGTTGTCAGAATACTAAAAAACACAATGACGATAAACGAGATACAAGACGAACTAATTTCTGATTTTGAATTGTTTGATGATTGGGAAAGCAAGTACGAGTATATTATCGATCTCGGAAAGCAATTTCCTCCTTTAGAAGAGCAATACAAAACAGAGGATAATATAATTAAAGGTTGCCAGTCCAGAGTTTGGCTTAATGCTTATATGGATGGTAATTTGTTGAAATTTGAGGCCGACAGCGACGCGATTATCGTGCGCGGACTTGTTAGTATGCTGGTAAAGGTGCTTTCTGACCATACGCCCGAGGAAATTGCAAATGCGGATCTGTATTTTATGGAAAGGATCGGCTTACACCAGCACCTGGCGCAGACTAGATCGAACGGACTTGCGGCGATGTTGAAACAGATGAAAACCTACGGATTCGCCTATCAGGCCAAGTCTGTCAATGCAGAATAATTGAAATCATCAGATAATTTAAAATACAATGTCAGATTCAGAATTGCGGGAAGATGTAATAAGGGCGATTAAAACCGTTTACGATCCGGAAATTCCCGTGGATGTTTATGAACTCGGCCTGATTTACGATTTGAAAGTATTTCCGGTAAATAACGTATTCGTTTCCATGACATTAACTTCTCCATCATGCCCTTCTGCGGGTACCTTGCCTGGTGAAGTAGAACAAAAAATCCGCGAAGTGGAAGGTGTGAACGATGTGAGCGTAGAGCTGACTTTTGACCCGCCTTATACAACTGAGATGATGTCGGAAGAAGCGAAACTGGAACTAGGATTTATGTAGAGTACTTCGGTCGTCGGCTATCAGCAGTCGGCTTTTTGTATTAGAAAGTAAGAAAGTGGCTGACAGCCGACAGCTGAAAGCCGAAGTTTAAAAATAACCATCAAAATTAAAGAATATGTATCCACCGCAATTAGTGGCCCCAATGAAAGCCGAACTTGTAAACGTTGGTTTTCAGGATCTTACAAGTGCCGAAGAAGTAGACAACTTCATGCAAAACACAAAAGGAACTGCACTTGTAGTAATTAACTCAGTGTGCGGTTGTGCAGCCGGTGCAGCCCGTCCAGGCGTGAGAGCGGCATTGTCCCGCAGCGAAATCAAGCCTGACCATCTTGCAACTGTATTTGCAGGAGCAGATTTGGAAGCAACTGCGAAAATGCGCGAATATACATTGCCTTATCCGCCATCATCACCAGCAGTAGCGTTGTTCAAAGACGGGGAGCTGATCCACTTTGTGGAGCGTCACCACATTGAAGGCCGTTCTGCCGAGATGATCGCGCAGCATTTGCAAATGGCATTCGAAGAATTTTGTGCTGAGGAAGCCTAGTTAAAAAAATCAGCACATTGACATTCGGCTACTTTCAATTAACTTGGAAGTAGCCGAATCTTTTACAGCCTTTTTAAAATCAATATCATGCGCGGACATCGTTTTTCCAAGTTCATACCAGCCGAGCAAGGTGCCAACAGTAAGTTCGAGCAGCTTTTCGACATTTTTCAGCAACTGCTACTTATGACATCGGGCGACGTAAGCGAGGCGATGTCGTGGCTCAGCGAGCTGGACAGACAATATAATCTGACCAACGACTCTTACGGAATCGGCGACTTTTTTGATGACCTGAAAAAGAAAGGCTACATCACCGAAGAGCGGCAGGAAGGTGAAAACAAGCTGATCATGACGCCGAAGGCAGAAAAAAGCATCCGGAAAAGTGCATTGGATGAAATCTTCGGAAAACTAAAACGATCCAAATCCGGCGGTAACCACCACACCCCGCATTTGGGAGTAGGGGATGAGCTTAGCAGCGACGTGCGCCAGTTCCAGTTTGGCGATACGCTGGATCAGATTGCAATGACGGAGTCGATCAAAAACGCCCAGGTGAATCACGGTATCGGCGATTTTATGCTGATGGAAAATGACCTGGAAGTAGTGGAGCGTGAGCAAAAAACGACTACTGCCACTGTGGTCATGATCGATATCAGTCACTCTATGATCCTGTACGGTGAAGACCGCATTACGCCGGCAAAAAAAGTTGCATTGGCACTTGCTGAACTGATCCGGAGCAAGTACCCGAAAGATTCGCTTGACATTATTGTTTTTGGGAATGATGCCTGGCAGATCCAGATCAAAGATTTACCTTATCTCGAAGTCGGGCCTTATCACACCAATACAGTCGCAGGTCTTGAACTGGCCATGGACATTCTGCGCCGCAAAAAGACGCGGAATAAGCAGATTTTCATGATCACTGATGGAAAACCAACTTGCCTCAAAGAAGGAATCCGATACTATAAGAACAGCTTCGGGTTGGACCGTAAGATCATCAACAAGACACTTACACTTGCAGCACAATGTCGCAGGCTGGATATTCCCGTCACTACTTTTATGATCGCCACCGATCCTTATCTCAAACAGTTTGTTCAAAACTTCACCCAAGTCAATAACGGCCGCGCCTATTACAGCAACCTGCAAGGATTAGGCGGGTTCGTTCTGGAAGATTTTCAGCGCAACCGCCGAAAGAATGTAAAGTAACCTTTTGTTAAGGTCACTTTTTACCAACCGAAATCATATTTGCAAACAGGCGGTAAGCTCCGGTTACCCCCGCAGGCAGCTCACGAAAAAAGGAAAGGCCGGTATAGATATAGTGGCCTTTTCCATATTGAGCGTACAGTAAGCTACCTTCCTTCGCACTCTCAGATTCATCATTGGCCGAAAACAGTGCCTTATAATTCTGCTTGTCCCAATCCTGGGCAAAATAAAGTCCGCGTTCCTGGATCCAACCCTCAAAATCCTGTTTGGTGATCTTGTTGGGATAATTCAGGATCGGACTGTCCGGTTGTAAAAACCGCATTTCTGCATCTTCTTCGGTTACCCGCTCGCGGCCGAGCTCAATTTTGTAAGGACCGATTTCCTTCACTTTCTGGCCAGGAATGGTGTATTGTACCACCATGGTACCCCCATTTTTTACATAGTCCATCAGTTTGCCCTGATAGTTCGTGAGGTAATCTTCTGTATTATATGCCCGAACACCAACAACTATCGCGTCAAACACGCTCAGATCCTTCGACAGCCCATTTGCATTCAGCATGGTAACCTGGCAATCCATCTGGCGCAATGCAGTAGGTACATCATCGCCGGCACCTGCGATGTAGCCAATGTTTTTAGCGGTGGTTTTTACATCTATTTTCGCCAGTTTGGCCTCCGAGACTGGGAAGATCGTTTGTGACGGAATGTGGCGGTAAGCGATCGTTCGGATAGATTTATCGAAAGTTGCACCATTTACAATTGCAACAGCTTTCAACGAAACTTCCTGATTATTGATCGGCGGTGTGATTATAAATGAAAAGTATTGCTGCTCATATTTATTGATTAGCGAAAAATTTACAGATTCCGGTACAGACTTCCAGCCTGCTGGTATCTGTGGTTTGAGTATCCCGCTTACCTTGCTTTTCTGCGCCTCCACTACCATTGTAACCGTTTTCGGCTCAGCCGAAGCGAAGATGTAAACCGGCTCCGCGATGGTCGTGGTTACTGCCGGGCGTATCTCAAACGGGCGATAAATTTCGCCCTCGGCAGGATCAGTGTATTTGAAAATCCACGGTCTGGCGAATGTAAAACGCTGACCATCTATCTCGAATGTAAATTCAGTTACAGTTCGCGGCCTGTTTTCAGGAAAGCCAATATCCTGCTGCTTTTCTATCTGAAAAACGCCTTTATCAATAGGCCTTTCAAGCCAGTAGGGTTGACTTATAGGCATATCAGCTGGCAGCTTGCTTTTTGCTTTATAAACATCCAGTTGATTCGGGGGGATTGCGACAGTAGCAAGGGGTTTGGAAAACTGACCAAACCAACGCAGCGAAACCAGCTTGACAAGGTAATCGGACCTTTTTACCAATGTAATATTCAAGTCCACAGAATCACCGGCAACAGCTGAAAAATCGGTAGGATTACTTTCAAACCAGAGACCGGCGCACTGAACAATCAATTCGGCGATTTCTTCTTTTTTCGTTTTTACGTAAATGTCCGATGTATCAAGCTTATTAAGTTCCGCATTGATTTTCAGCAAATCAGGAATAGATGCCGAAGGCTTTGCAACTGAAAAATTCTTGATTGCATTTGTAACCAAAGCTTGTACCTTTTCACCTCCCTTTACTCTTTTCCACGTTAAATCAATGTCATCAAACACTGTTTCACGAGCCGGAACACCTGCTTTATGTAGCAGAAAGTCCATCCGAAACCCGCGTTGCGGAGCACTGCCAAAACCTTGACTCTTATGTTGGCTGCGACTTTCGGCTGCTATTTCAGTGTACGATTTTCCGAGTACTGCATTGTATCCCCCGATTTCTACCGGAATAAACGGGGCCTTTTCCTCCATTGGTTTGCTGTTCGTAAAGCCAGGTGTATAGGTATTCCAAACCAGTCTTTTTGCCTGCCAGGGTTTTACGAATTTCAGCTGATCGGGATATGCATTCGGATCGGCTGCCAATTTGAAACCTTCTTCGGCGAGGTAAGCGGAAGTTTGGTGGTGCCCGTGGCCGGCGCGTGGATCAGGTGGAAACCGGGTAATGATGACGTCGGGACGAAATTTCCTGATCAGCCACACCACATCTCCCTGCACTTTTTTAGCATCCCAGAAATGCAGGGTTTCATCCCGTGTTTTGGAAAAACCAAAATCATAAGCCCTCGAAAAAAACTGCTGCGCACCGTCAATGCGCCTTGCTCCGAGCAACTCCTGCGTTCTGATCACACCGATATTGTAGCCCTGCTCTGCGCCGATCAGGTTTTGTCCGCCGTCGCCCCTGGTTAAAGACAGGTACCCGGTTCGCACCATCTGATCTTTGGACAGGTAGGATAGCATCAATGTATTCTCATCGTCGGGGTGGGCCGCAATGTACAGTACGGAGCCAAGTACATTTAGTTTTTTGATATTCTGATAAATCTCGCTGGAAGAGAGTGTCGGGTTTTGAGCAGAGACTGTAAAGAAGGTAAATGCAAGAACAATCGTAAAAAATCGGCGCATAGATGGTTATATTAAAGGCTTGGGTCAGGATGATAGTGTCCAGGTCAGTACGTAATCTTCAAAGGTATTGTAAGCCACTGGAAGTGTCAGGTATGTACCTTTACTTGCAAGCAAAACTTCAAATCTGCCATTTTGGTTGCTTTTAAAGGGCTTTATCGTAATGTGCTTTTTTAAATCAAGCTCAGCATCGCCGGCATACTTGAATGCAGATTCCTTGGCCGACCAGATCAGGTGCAGTAAAAGATTATCAGCTGCATTGATCCATTGTTGCTCTTCATCATTCAGGAAATAATCCATTCCTTTTGAAATGGAAGGTTTCATCTGCTGGATATCCAGGCCAACTGATTGATCAGACACATATACAGCTGCAAAATCGCCTGAATGCGACATGGACAGCTGATAGGAACTATCGGGAATATGCGGTTTTCTGTTAGTATCGTAATGCACTACCGGCGGCCGCGAAGTAAGTTCCTGGATCAACATGCGGCAGGCAAGCCACTCTTGCTTTCTTTTGTCTTTTGCAATGGTTTCCAATTGTGTAAATGCTTTCTCGGGAAGGTTAACCAGGTTCCGTAGCTCCTGCCAGCTTTCGGTCATGCGCCAAATTCCAAGCCGGGCTTGCGGTGAAATGGTTTTTATACAACAAATTGGCATTAATCGTTAATTTTGATCATAAAACAACTGCGCATTTTTACCTGCGCATTGCATTCATTATGTGGCCTACAAACAAAATAGCCCGATCCGTTCTCAAAGCGCTTTCCATTTTCCTGTTGGTGATCGGAATATTGTTCGGGCTTTTCCTGTGGCGGATCAATCTTCCTGCCCCGAAAATTGAAAGTAATAAAACTCCTGAAAGTTACAAACGGGTACAGCTTGGGAAAGATCATTATGCGGTGGGTAACTGCTGGCTGAAAAAGAATAAGCATGGGATTTGGGAAATGTACCTGGAAGGTGCGCCTTATGAACGCGGACTGATTTATGGCGTTCTCTCAAAGGAGCTAATGGAAAAGCAGGAGGTGCATTTTGTAGGACAGATCAAGGAATTGATCCCGAGTTCTATGTTTTTGCAGGTGCTGAAAGGTTTCGTAGGCTGGTTTAACCGGGACATTTATAAGTACATTCCCGAGGAAAATCAGCAGGAGATTTATGGCGTGTCCAAATCCTTTTCGGATCAGTTTAACTACATCGCGCCCAAATATTACCGTATTATGAACTACCACGCGGCGCACGATATCGGTCACGCGCTGGCGGACATGAATGTGGTAGTAGGCTGCACCTCTTTTGCAGTCAAAAATGGCTTGTCTAGCGATTCGACTTTGCTGATCGCGCGCAACTTTGACTTTTATATGGGCGATGCATTTGCCGAGGACAAGCTGATCGTCTTTATGAAACCGGATAAAGGATATAAGTTCGCCTCTTATTCCTGGGCCGGGTTGACGGGCGTAGTGTCAGGTATGAATGAAAAAGGTGTAACTGTAACATTGAATGCTTCCAAATCGGATGTTCCATTTACGGCCAAAGAACCTATCTCCATTCTCGCACGGGAAATCCTGCAATACGCTTCCAATATTGAAGAAGCAACAAAAATCGCAGAGCGAAGTGAGACTTTCGTATCAGAGTCGCTGCTGATCGGTTCTGCGGCTGACAAGAAGGCGGTGATCATTGAAAAGTCGCCCCAAAAAATGGATGTGTATGAATCAGGAAAAGATTACCTCATTTGCGCCAACCATTACCAGGGCAGTACATTTACCAGCGATTCGGTAAACATCAAAAATATTGCTACCTCCGATTCGAAGGCGCGGTTTGACAGGATGACGCAGTTAATGGAACGTTCTTACCCGCTCGATGTGAATGAAGCCGCGGCTATTTTGCGGGATAAGAATGGTATTGATGACAAATTCATCGGATACGGAAACGCAAAATCGCTCAATCAGCTGATCGCGCACCACGGTATCCTTTTCAAACCGGAACAGAAAGAAATGTGGATATCGACGCCGCCTTACCAGCTTGGTGCATTCATTCATTATAATCTGAACGATGTTTTTGCCGGGAAGATCAACGCGGAAAGTGCTCAGATAATCAGTGCAGATCCATTCCTGAAATCACCAGACTACCGCAAATTTGAGGCTTTCAAGGAGACAAGGAGTAAGATCAACAAGTTGGTTATCATGGGAATTCCATTTGAACTGACTCCTGCTGCTGAACAAAGCTTTATCGCAAATAACCCTAAAAGTTATGTAACCTATGTGAGCCTGGGTGATTATTTCAAAGCCAAAGAAGATACTGACAAGGCAGTCAGCTACTATCAGCAGGCGCTTAAAATGGATGTGGCCTCGGTTCGTGAAGCAGAAGGTATCAAACAGAAGATATTGGATGTCGAAAAAGGCAAGAGATCGGGGTTACATATTAAATTGAACAATTAATGAGTCAAACAGCATACCGCGGGGCGCAGGATAACCGCCTGAAATATTTGTTGTCTTACGTGAGTGACCATTCCCCTTATTACCAGCGCGTTTTCAGGGAGCATGGTGTTGATATTGAGGCTGTATTTAAAATTGCAGATCTGTCCGCACTTCCATTCACAACGAAAGATGACCTGGCTGCGGCGAATGATGATTTTCTTTGCGTGCCCAAAAGCCGGATCGCGGACTATGTAACAACCTCAGGCACGCTCAGTGATCCGGTCGCATTCTACCTTACTGATTCCGATATAGAAAGATTGGCTACAAACGAAGCGGAGTCTTTCAAATGTGCCGGTGGAAGTGAGCGCGATATTTACCAGTTAATGACCACCATCGACCGCAGGTTTATGGCCGGACTTGCCTACTGGATGGGTGCACGAAAAATGGGCGCGGGTATGATCCGCGTCGGGCCAGGGGCACCTTACCTGCAATGGGAGTCAATCCGAAGGTTTTCACCCACTGTTATTATTGCGATACCTTCGTTTATACCAAGGCTGATAGACTATGCACTCGCGAACGGGATCGATTTTCAGTCTTCGAGTATCCAGTCGATCATCTGCATTGGCGAGCCGATCCGCAATCCTGATTTTACATTTAATGAACTGGGAAAAAGGATCACTTCTCAATGGAATGTGAAACTGTTCTCTACCTATGCATCCACCGAAATGGGCGCCGCATTTACCGAATGTAGTGAAGGGAAAGGTGGACATTTGAATCCTGACCTGCTGATCCTTGAAGTAGTGGATGAGGACGGTAAGGCGGTTGAAGAAGGCGAACTTGGGGAAGTAGTTGTTACAACCCTGGGTGTGGAAGGTATGCCGCTGCTCCGCTATAAAACGGGAGATCTTTGTCATGTATATTATAGTCCGTGCGCGTGTGGCCGCACGAGTCCGCGACTTGGCCCTGTTGTGGGCAGGAAGCAGCAGATGATCAAATTCAAGGGTACAACCATTTTTCCGCCAGCTATTTTCGATGTACTTGATATGGTCAGTGAAATAGAGCTGTATCAGGTTGTGGTATCCAAAAATGAGTTTGGAAATGATGAGATAACTGTGCTGCTAGCCATGCATTTACATACGCCGGCATTCCGTGAAATGCTCCATTCATTATTCAAATCAAGGCTCCGGGTAACGCCCGTTTTTGAGTTTATAACCGCTGAAGAACTCTCCTCCCGAATCTTCCGCCAGGAAAAACGCAAACCTGAAAAATTGATATATATTTGATCCTCTATTATTTAAATATACATCAGTCAGTCCATGAAAAAGTTCGTTTTTGCATCCGTAATCGCTATGGTTGCCCTGAGTTTCAATGCTTCATTCTCCCAGAGAGTAGAGGCGCGTTCCGGAGATGTCGCCGTTTTATCGGGACAGAAAATTGTGAATGTTGAGTACGATTATTCCAGCTTTGGAGTAGGGAAGTTTGCCACTGAGCAGGAGTATCTGGATAAAAAAGCCGCTGAGTATAATGCGAAGGAGTCGGGCAAAGGAGATGCCTGGAAAAAAGCCTGGATTGACGACCGTAAAAGCCGCTTCGAGCCTAAGTTTGAAGAGCTGTTTAACAAGGGAATGGAAGACAAAGGTTTGCAGATTGTACAATCCCGTCCCGATGCGGCGTATACGATGATCGTGCGTACCAAATTTGTGGAACCAGGTTTCAATGTAGGTGTAATGCGCAGGAATGCATATATCGATTATGAAATCGATGTGGTACAATCCAACAATAAATCTGGCAAGGTTGCTGAGCTGGGAATGAGAAATGTACCTGGCGCTGTGGCTTTCGGAATGGATTTCGATACCGGTGCGCGCCTGGCTGAATCCTATGCCAAAGCAGGGAAAACACTGGCTGCATTTCTTGAAAAGAAACTTAAGTAATAATCAACTAGTCGTTTTTCCTGCCTCAATTTCAAGCAGGCGAAGTATGTGGGTGCGGCAGGTTTCACAGATCCGCAGCGATCCGGAACCAGCATATTGTGAGCTGGAACAATCTGATCGAAATGGAGCAGAAGGCTGGAAAATAAATAGAATTGCTTATTTTTAAAGCTCAGAATTCAAAACCGATACCATAGTATTACCTGATAAGCTGTGATTTGTTTGCCGGTTTTGGTGAACTTTTCACAGCTTAATGCTTCAATTACAATACAACTTGTGAGAATATCAACCTTGATCCTTGCGGTGCTGCTTTCCATATTGTTGTCAGGATGTGGCAAAATGCTTTACCGCTCTGCGGAGAAAGCATTCCAGAAAGGTTTAAAGGAGCAGCCTTATGACGCGATCATTGTTCCGGGTTATCCGTTCAATGGACAGAAGTGGGATATGATTTTACAGCTGCGGATCCACTGGGCGCATTATCTCTACAAACAGGGTTATACAAAAAATATCATCTTCTCCGGCTCGGCTGTGGCGACGGAGTATATTGAGAGCCGTGTGATGGCCAACTATGCCGAAGCGCTGGGCGTGCCCCGTGAAAACCTGTTTACCGAAGAGCGGGCACAGCATTCAACCGAGAACATTTACTATTCGTATCGGCTTGCAAAAGATAATGGGTTTGAAAAGATCGCATTGTCTACTGATCCTATTCAGACAAGTTACATGCGCCGGTTTATTAAAAGGTTTGAGCTGCCCGTCGGGCTATTACCGACGGTGATCGACACGATTAAAGTACTCAATCTGTACGAGCCCAAGATCAACCTGGAAAATACTACAAAAGAAAACTTTCAAAAGTTGTCCGACAGGGAAAATTTCTTTCAGCGGTTTAAAGGCACAATGGGCAAGTACATTGTGTGGCACGAGGAGGATCTTAAAAAGAAAAAGCACATCAGAAAGTTTAAAGACCGGACGATCCCCTCTTCTTCGGTAAGTAAGGAACCATAAATGCATATAATGAAAAAAGAATTATCTGCCATTGAGGCGAAGTATGAAGCACAGAAAATTGCGTTTGGGCCGATTTATTTTCAATCGGTGGTCGCATTAAGGGAGTTAGGCATTCTGCAGTTTATCGGCGAGCACCGCCGGGGTGTTGCCGTAGATGCCATTCTTGAAAAGCTCGACGTTTCGGAGTACAGTGTTCATCTCCTGCTGGAGGCGGCTGAGGTCCTCGGAGTTGTTGATATCGAAGGTGATATGGTGCGAATCAGCAAGGTAGGTTTTTTTCTTTTGAAGGATGAAATGACGAGGGTCAACATCAATTTTATGAATGATGTATGTTACCTCGGCGCAAAAAATATGACCGAAAGCTTTGTAAAAGGAAAGCCGGAGGGATTGAAAGTACTGGGTGACTGGCCGACCATTTATGAGGGACTCTCGGTTTTGCCCGAACCAGCTAAAACATCGTGGTTTGAATTCGACCACTACTACTCGGATAATGCATTTCCGGATGCATTGAAAATAGTATTCAGGAAAAAGCCCGGGCTGATTTTTGATATCGGCGGGAATACGGGGAAATGGTCTTTTGCCTGCTGCGCGCATGATCCGGAAGTCCGCATCAAAATACTTGACTTACCCGTGCAGCTGAAAGTAGCCAAAGCAAATGCAACCGCCAAAAACCTGCTGGACCGCATTGAATTCCATGCCATTGACCTGCTCGACGCTGACCAAAAAATTCCTCAGGGTGCAGATGTGATCTGGATGAGCCAGTTCCTCGATTGCTTTTCAAAAGAGCAGATTGTTCAGATTCTTGAAAATGCTTACCAGGCGGCCTCTCCCGAGACAACGCTTTACATTCTGGAACCATTTTTTGATAACCAGAATTATCCTGCTGCGCATTACAGCCTTGTAGCAACTTCGTTGTATTTCACGATCATGGCCAATGGAAACAGTAAAATGTATCGCATCGGTGTGATGAAAGAATTGGTCGATCAGGCTGGTTTCGAAGTTGTAGAAACCTACCCGTTGATCGGGGATAGCTACCATACGATCCTAGAATGCCGGAAAAAACAGCAGGCTTAATCCGTTTTAAAACAGACATCGTAAATTTTTGAGATGAAAAAAACACTTGTTACTTACGTAATGCTTGGTTTGGCATTGATCGCATTTGCCGCAGCTCAAATTGAACGAAGTGTTTTTTACAAAACCCTTTCCTCAGGCGACGAATCCCTCATAGATAAAACCACCGCCGAACTTGAAGCCGAGAAGTCAACTTCCCGCAACAAAGCTTATGTGGCTGCATTGACGATGAAAAAGGCGGGATTTGTGAAGGGAGCAGGTGAAAAGTTAAAGGTATTTAAAGAAGGGGCGCGGGTATTGGAACAAGAAATTAAAAGCCAGCCTGACAATGCAGAGTACCGGTTTTTACGACTTACAATTCAGGAACACGCACCTAAGATCCTGAAATATAACAAGCAGATTGACGAGGATAAACGTGCAGTTGTGACGGCATACAGCAAGCTGCAACCGGGTGTGCAAAGCGCGGTTGCTGACTATGCAAAAAACTCAAAGGTACTCAGCCCGTCAGATCTGAAATAATGCTTAAATTGTATTAAAAATTAAATGGGAAACATACTTGTCGTAAACTATTCGCAGACGGGACAACTGAACGAAATTATCGACCACTTTTTACTCCCATTTGACCAGGCTAACATTGAGCGCGTCATTATAAAACCCGCAAAACCATTTGTATTTCCGTGGACTACTGACGAGTTTTTTGATAAAATGCCGGAATGCGTGCTGGAAGAACCAATTGAACTGGAACCCTTTCATTTTTCCTCAACACGCTACGATCTGATTGTACTCGGCTATCAACCCTGGTTCCTTTCGCCCTCTTTACCCTTTACATCCCTTTTAAAATCGCCTGCATTCAAGGCTGTTATGAATGGTACCCCTTTGGTCACGATCATAGGCGGTCGAAACATGTGGCTGAATTCCCAGGAGAGTGTGAAAAAGCTGATTGCCGCTGGTGGCGGGAGGCTGGTAGGTAACATTCCGTTTATGGACCGGACTTCCAACCTGATCAGCGCATTCACAATTTTGCATTGGATGCTGACCGGAAGGAAGGATAAAAAATGGGGCGTCTTTCCGATGCCGGGTGTAAGCCAGAAAGACATTGAAAGTGGAGCGCAGTTCGGACGGATTGTAACCAATGCTTATCAAAAACAGGATTACGGAAGTTTACAGCACAACATTCTTGCAACAGGTTTGATCGAGATACCCACGGATATCCTTTTCATTGAGCAGCGCGCCAAGAAGTTGTTCAGAATATGGGCAAACCTGATTAAAACAAGAGGCACCACGCCGGGCAAACGGAGAAGATTAGTTGGATTTTTTAAATATTACCTGCTTGTAGCTCTATTCATGGTAGCGCCTGTTATACTTTTTTTGTACAATTTGTTTGTAGCGCCTTTTACCAAAAATACGATTAAGAAGAAAAAAGAATACTTTTGTGGGGTTGAAATCAAATCATAATGTCAGAAGCATACATTACAAGAATTGCCAAGTTTTTGCCCAATAAGTCCGTTTCAAATGAAGAAATGGAAGAATATTTAGGATACATCAACGGTAAGCCTTCCAAATCAAAAGCAATCGTTTTACGTAATAACGGGATCAAAAGCAGGTACTATGCACTGACCCGGGAAGGCGCTGTTACGCACACCAATGCAGAAATGGCGGCTGAGGCTGTCAGGGGTTTATTTAAAAACAACCCTGCCGAGATTGCTGAAATGGACCTTCTGAGCTGCGCCACTTCCAGTCCCGACCAGCTAATGCCGTCGCACGGTTCTATGGTGCACGGAAGTTTGCCGGAAACGGCTTCGGTGGAGGTTGTATCTCCGTCGGGTGTTTGTTGCGCGGGAATGCATGCGCTTAAATATGCGTATATGTCGGTGAAGGTTGGAGACAAGCAAAAAGCGGTTTCCTGCGCATCCGAGCGGCTTTCTTCGGTTTTAAGAGCTGATCAGTTTGCGGAAGAAATCAGTCAGCTGCAAAGATTGGAGCAGAATCCGTATATCTCTTTTGAAAAGGATTTTCTAAGATGGATGCTTTCAGACGGTGCCGGCGCGTTTCTCGTAGAGCCTCAACCAAATGAATCAGGAATTTCCCTTAAAATCGATTGGCTTGAAGGTTGTTCCTATGCGAACGAGTACGAAGCCTGCATGTACATGGGCGCCGATAAGTTGGAAGACGGGACTCTGCAGAGTTACAAAGATTACGCACCGGAAGCAATACATGACCGTTCTGTATTCAGTATCAAGCAGGATGTGAAGCTATTAGGCGAAAAAATCGTTAAATTAGGCTTTGCAAAATTGAAGGATATACTGGAAAAGAAAAATATGAGCGTGGATGAAATCAGCTACTTTCTGCCGCATTTGTCCAGCTACTTTTTTGAAAATAAAATTGACGATTTCCTGAAAATGAATGGAATGGGTATACCTAAGGAAAAGTGGTATACCAACCTCGTGAATAAAGGAAATGTGGGTGCTGCCTCTATTTATATGATGCTTGAAGAAGTATTCCATAGCGGGGCATTGAAAAAAGGAGAGAAGATTTTACTCGCTGTTCCGGAAAGTTCGCGGTTCTCTTACATGTTCTGTTTGCTGACTGTTTGTTAAAACCACAGTTCAAAAATGAAAAAGGAAGATCTGCCACAAGATACAGGCGCGCTCGAAAAGTTTACGAGAGAAGTATGCTACGTCAAAAACGAGGACGGAAAGTACGAAACGGCGCTGAGTAAGGGTTGGGAGGTCAAAAAGCTTGCATTGGACAGTGCGTGGGAGGATGTAAACGAGCGTGTGGAAGAAGCCAGGCAGGCAGTAATCAGAGGAGAGAAAAGCCCGATCTATTATTTTATGGAATTGCGCCTGATGGATTTGACCGTACTTTCCGGCTACACAGGTATTTTCTCTTTTTTCATCAAAAGGCATTTAAAACCTGCTGTATTCAAAAATCTCAGCGAGCGTAAACTTGAAAAATATGCCCGCGCGTTTGATATCACAGTTGATAGTTTGAAAAATTTTAAAGGTTAGAGCCAGTGAATGTTGATAGTCAAACGGATGAATTTCACCACGTCCAAACGGCGCATTGTGAGAATGGTGTAACAACGGCTTTGTTGCGTTACCACGGACTGGATTTCATGACCGAGCCACTTGCATTCGGAATGGGATCGGGTCTTTTTTATATACAAATCCCTTTTTTGACTGTCAATAACGGCCCTGCTATTTCCTTCCGGACCATGCCGGGAGCGATTTTCAAGCGTACCTGCAAATCGCTGGGTGTTGATGTGACGAGGAAGAAATTCTCTAACCAACTTGCAGCCGAAGCATTTTTAGATCAGAAAGTAAAAGAAGGAGTACCTGTTGGCTGCCAGGTGGGCGTATTTCACCTGAGCTACTTTCCCAAAGAGTACCGCTTCCATTTCAATGCGCATAACCTCATCGTTTTTGGTCAGGAAAACGACCGGTACCTGATCAGCGATCCGGTTATGGAAGATGTAACCTCACTTTCGCGGGAAGAACTGACGCGCGTCCGGTTCGCACAGGGCCCGCTTGCACCAAAGGGACACATTTACTTTCCTGAAAGTGTAAAACCTATATCTGACGATCTGATCAGAAAAGGGATTGCAAAAGGTATCCGCCGGAATGTGCGCGATATGTTGCGCATTCCCGGCAACTTCGCTGGAGTAGATGGGATCCGGCACACTTCCAATCATGTTCGCAAGTGGCGCGATAAGCTCGGGCTGCGGAAAGCAAGCTTGTACCTGGGACAAATCGTTCGGATGCAGGAAGAAATCGGGACGGGCGGTGGCGGTTTTCGCTTTCTCTACGGCGCATTTTTGGAAGAAGCTTCTGCTTATATGCAGGATGACAGGCTCTCGCAGGTATCCGAAGATTTTACCAAGGCCGGGGATCTGTGGCGCGCCAGTGCAATCAAAATGGCGGGAGTGTACAAAGGCAGGTTAACCGAGCAAAAGGATTTTAACGAAATCGCGGATATCATGCTGGACATCCGCGCAGTTGAAAAAGAAGCCTTTGAGAAGCTTTCCAGACTTAATTTAGGAAAGTAGCGCATGGAAGATATTTCAGTTCCTGCGTGCATTCAGATCCGGCACGTTTCAAAAAAATACAAATCTGCACAGGAAAATAGCCTTACCAATGTTTCGCTCGATATTACCAGGTCAGATGTTTTTGGCTTGTTAGGTCCCAACGGGGCAGGAAAAACGACATTGATTTCCATTCTATGCGGGATTATCCCACCTTCGGAAGGCGAGGTAGTGTTCATTATTGATGGTAAAGAGCTAACTCCCATCGAGCGGAAAAGCAGGATCGGTTTTGTGCCGCAGGAATACGCATTTTACCAGGAACTCACACCGCGCCAGAATCTTGACTACTTCGGCGCCATGTATAACATTCCCAAAAACGACCTGCTTGAAAGAAGAGAACATCTGTTAAATGTACTTGGGCTGTCAAAGTCGGCAGACGATAAGGTTGAAACGTTTTCGGGTGGTATGAAGCGGCGCGTGAACCTGGCGATCGGGATCATTCACGAGCCGGCGATCCTTTTTCTGGACGAGCCTACTGTGGGTGTGGATGTACAAAGCCGCAATGCGATTATCCGTTATCTGCAATCCCTCAACGCGTCAGGTACTACTATTATTTATACTTCTCACCACATGTCAGAGGCGGAGGAATTTTGTAAGAATATTGCTCTGATAGATCATGGTAAGGTTATTGCTGAAGGGGATATACAGGATTTGAAAACACAGCACAACGTATCAAACCTGCAATCACTTTTCATCAATCTGACCGGCGAAGCGTACAGGGACTAGGATGTTCAAAATATTTTCCTCACTTCGAAAAGAGTTCTTACTGCTCATCAATGACAAGACCGGCCTCGCGCTGCTCTTCTTAATGCCGCTGCTTCTCGTTTTTATCATTACCATTATCCAGGATAGTGCTTACAAAATGGTCAACGAGAACCAGATCGCATTGTTAGTGGTAAATAAAGATGCGGGAAAAGAAGGAGGTAAGCTGGTGAATGCATTGAATAAATCGGGTCTGTTCCGGATCGATTCACAAAACCAAATCGAGCAGAATGCATTAAAAGCGGAACTGCTGGCGCGTGGAAAGTTGATCGCGCTTTTTATTCCGCCCACATTCTCTGCAGGTCTGGAAAGCAATGCAGAAGATGTTAGTAAAATATTGATGCAGGATCTTGGACTGGAAAGTGATTCCACAACCCAGGAAAAGGTGGATATGCCAAGACTCGCTTTATACCACGATCCGGTTTTGCAGGAGAATTACAGCCAGTCAGTGATGGGGATTATTCAATCTTATATGGGTATGATCGAAAACTCACTGATGATTGACAGAATGTATGCGAGTATCGATCTTGGCAATCAATCGGGGGTACTCAAAGAGAAGATGATCTCCAATCGCGTGAAAATCGATCCGATCGTAGCGAGTAACAATGATTCAACAGTATTGCCCAATTCAACGCAGCATAATGTGCCTGCATGGACCATTTTTGCCATGTTCTTTATGGTGGTATCACTGGGCAGCAACATTGTGAAAGAAAGGATTAACGGAAGCTTTCTCAGGTTGAAGACCATGCCGACCACGTTCATGCTGGTGATGTTCAGCAAAATGGCCATTTATGTGATGGTAGCAGTGGTGCAGGTTGCACTCACATTTTCAATGGGAATCTGGATTTTGCCCCGGCTGGGCTTACCGCAACTGACCGTTCCTGACAACCTAATCGCACTCCTGGCTGTGACTTTCGTGAGCAGTATGGCGGCAGTAAGCTATGCATTGATGATCGGCGCATTCGCAAGAACAGAGCAGCAGGCAAATGGATTCGGTGCTATTTCCATCATTATTTTCGGCGCAATTGGCGGGATCCTGGTACCTACTTTTGTAATGCCCGCATTCATGCAAACAGCAAGCAATTTCTCCCCGCTGCATTGGTGCCTTGAAGGCTTTTATGTATTGTTTTTAAAAGGCGGCAGCTGGCGGGAGCTGGGGCTCGTTTTTTCATTTTTAGGTATTTTTATACTGATTTGCCAGCTAGCGACATATTTTAAACTTCGGATCGAAAGAATTCTTTAAGTTTGGCTAGCGTAGCAGCGCATTTAACTATTTATATGGACATAGAAAGCTTGAAGCCCATTTTAAAGGGCCAGATTGTACAGTATCTGAATTTACTAGACGTTAATCCTCAGGACATCAAAGACGATGAACCACTTTTCGGCGGAGATCTCGGCCTAGATTCTATTGACTCGCTTGAACTTGTAGTACTTCTTGAGAGAGAATACGGCATCAAGATCAATAACCCGGCGGAGGGAAGAAAAATATTGGTCGACGTAAACCGAATGGCGGAATATATTCTTGCCAACACGAAAACCGCCTGATATGAGGAAAGTGCTGGTTACGGGAATGGGAGTTATTTCA
The DNA here is from genome assembly GCF_051859145.1 of Dyadobacter sp. Lineage (GTDB taxonomy): Bacteria > Bacteroidota > Bacteroidia > Cytophagales > Spirosomataceae > Dyadobacter. The sequence continues at coordinate 3,301 of NZ_JBHYGF010000201.1, read as the reverse complement.
GCGATAGGGGAGAACCTGCATGAAAATCATCAAAGCCTGCGCGGGGGTGTTACCGGCATCGGTAAAGCTGCCCGGTTTGAATCACAGTACGCTGCGTTGCTGCCTTTTGGGGAATGCAAAACGAGTAATGAATCTTTAAAAGCAATGCTTGGGCTTGAAAATAGCCTGGGATATACACGTACCTGCCTGCTCGCCAGCAAGGCTTTTGATGAGGCGGTAAATGATGCGGGATTAACACAAGAGCAGCTTTCGGATTTTACTACTGCCTTTATTTCGGCTAGTACTGTCGGTGGAATGTGCCTCACAGACCAGCTTTACGACGATGCGAACCTGAAATCCAGCGGCTCGGAGTACCTGGATGCTTACAGTTGCGCTGCCCATACATTTAAAATTATTGATCATTACAAAATCCGGGGATTTACCGATACGATTAACACGGCTTGTTCTTCCTCGGCTAACGCCATTATGCTCGGAGCGCGGCTGATCCGCTCCGGCCGGGCGACCCGCGTGATCGTAGGCGGAGTGGATAGTCTCGCCAAATACACGGTCAACGGCTTCAATGCATTGAAAATCCTGTCTGGCTCTGCCTGTAAGCCTTTTGACGAAAATCGCGATGGTTTGAATCTTGGTGAGGGAGCGGCTTACCTGGTGCTTGAAAGCGAAGAGAATGCAGCCGGTAAAAAAGTATACGCCGAAGTAGCAGGTTATGGCAATGCAAATGATGCGCACCATCCTTCTGCAATGTCTGACGAAGCGACGGGTGCAATCCGCTGCATGCGTGAGGCTGTGGAGTCGGCAGGTATCGCATTTAATCAGATCAATTATGTAAATGCGCACGGTACCGGAACGAAGAATAATGACGACGTGGAGCTATTCGGTTTGCATCAGCTTTTTGAGCAAATTCCGCCTTACAGTTCGACAAAATCTTTCACGGGACATACCCTGGGCGCTGCAGGCGCGCTGGAAGCGATTTTCAGTATCCTGAGCATTGTTCACTCCGAACTTTACCCAAGTCTGAGCATTGAGGTGCCGGTTACTACTTACGACCGCATTCCTATTATGAATTTTGAAGCAGGGCAGGAGATCAATTATGTGCTTTCCAATTCTTTTGGTTTCGGCGGAAATTGTACCTCACTGGTTTTCGGAAGCGCGAACTAATGCGCTTCCATCAGCGTATTCAATATTTTTTGAGCTGCTACCGAAATGATTGTTCCCGGTCCGAAAACACCTTTTACTCCCGCATCGTATAAAAACTGGTAATCCTGCGGGGGAATAACTCCGCCTGCGATGACCATGATATCTGGTCGGCCAATTGCCTTCAATGCATTAATCAATTCGGGGATCAATGTTTTATGTCCTGCTGCAAGGCTCGATGCACCAATTATGTGTACGTCGTTTTCTGCTGCCTGCATAGCTACTTCGTACGGGGTTTGAAAAAGAGGCCCGATATCTACGTCAAAACCCAGATCAGCGAAACTGGTAGCAATTACCTTTGCCCCTCTATCGTGGCCATCTTGTCCCATTTTTGCCACCAAAATCCTTGGTCTGCGCCCTTCCATTTCGGCAAACTGATCGGAAAGCTGACGGGCAAGGCGGAAATTTTCGTCATCGGAAACTTCTGCCCGGTACACACCGGATATAGATCTGATGGTGGATTTATATCTTCCAAAATGATTCTCCATAGCTTCTGAAATTTCACCTAATGTAGCCCGCTTGCGTGCCGCATCCACTGCCAGTGCCAGCAAGTTGGCATTCATATCTTTGCTGCCCGGCTGTGCGCAGGCTAATGTAATCGCATTCAGCGCCAATTGAACTTCTTCCTGGTTCCGGTTTGCCCGGAGTTTGTTCAAAGCATTGATCTGCGCTTCTCTTACCGCCTGGTTGTCGATTTCCAGCAGCTCAATACTGTGCTGCTCTGTCGAGCGAAACTTATTCACGCCTACGATGATATCCTTACCAGAATCAATGCGCGCCTGCTTTCTTGCAGCGGCTTCTTCAATCCGCATCTTCGGGAGTCCGGTTTCAATGGCGCGTGTCATGCCGCCTATTGCCTCTACTTCTTCAATCAATTGCCACGCTTTTTCAACCAGCTCACCGGTAAGATACTCCACATAGTAGGAGCCGCCCCACGGATCAACAGACTTGCAGATATCGGTTTCATACTGGATAAAAAGCTGGGTATTGCGGGCGATCCTGGCCGAGAAGTCGGTTGGCAACGCCATTGCTTCGTCCAGCGAATTGGTATGCAGCGACTGTGTGTGCCCCATCACCGCGGCCATAGCTTCTATGGTGGTGCGCGTGACGTTGTTGAATGGATCCTGCTCGGTAAGACTGTACCCGCTTGTCTGGCAGTGCGTCCGCAGCGCCATTGATTTCTCTTTCGCCGGGTTAAAGCTTTTCACAATCTTCGACCACAATAACCTTCCAGCACGCATCTTGGCGATTTCCATAAAATGGTTCATGCCAATTCCCCAGAAGAATGATAGCCGCGGTGCAAAATCGTCTACCGGAATGCCGGCTGCAATACCTGTTCTGATGTATTCAAGTCCGTCAGCAAGCGTGTATGCGAGTTCTAGGTGCGCAGGTGCGCCGGCTTCGTGCATGTGGTACCCGCTGATGCTGATCGAGTTGAATTTCGGCATAAACCGGGATGTGTACGCAAATATGTCGCCGACGATGCGCATGGAAGCAGCGGGCGGATATATGTAGGTGTTGCGTACCATAAACTCCTTCAAAATATCATTCTGAATGGTTCCCGAAAGCTTGTCAGGGGAAACACCCTGCTCTTCGGCAGCGACAATAAAGAATGCCAGTATCGGAATAACCGCGCCATTCATGGTCATCGATACAGACATTTGGTCCAAAGGTATCTGATCAAAAAGCGCCTTCATATCTTCAACGGAATCGATAGCAACTCCGGCTTTCCCCACGTCGCCCGTTACTCTTGGATGGTCAGAATCGTAGCCCCGGTGTGTGGCGAGGTCGAATGCAACTGATAGTCCCTTTTGTCCCGCTGCAAGATTGCGTCTGTAAAATGCATTAGATTCCACTGCTGTGGAGAAGCCCGCGTATTGGCGGATTGTCCAGGGGCGGTCGAGGTACATACTGGCGTAAGGTCCGCGCAGGAAAGGCGCTTTTCCTGCTCCGAAATGCTGGTGAGTAACTGACGCAATTTCTTCCGCTGTAAAGGCGGGTGCCAGCTTGATCCCTTCTCGTGTGACAATTGTTTTATCCCGCATTGCCTTGGAAACTGCAACGCTGATATGTTGATCCGAAACTTTTCTAAAATCAGGTTTCATTG
>NZ_JBHYGF010000200.1:1011-7682 GCF_051859145.1 Dyadobacter sp. | reverse complement strand
TGAAGATACGATCAGGCTGCCAAAACCAATCAATGAAGATCTTTTAAGAATGGTGAAAATCCTCAGCGTATAAAGCGCGGATTTTCACATTAGGCGTAGCCGGTCAGTTTATATACAACATACCCGATCAGTTCATGCCACAACACACTAAAATCAGCAAATGCGTTGGCATCGGGAACCAACAGACGATCAAAAGTGATCCCGTTGTACCCGCCACGGTAAGCGGCGCAGAAATAATCGGTTTTGACACCGGCTTTCTGAAAACAGCCGAGTGAACGGCGCATATGAAAAGCGGAGGTTATAAGCATATATCTCCCGTTCGGAAATTTTTGTTTGAGGATACGCGCAGAATACAATGCGTTTTCACGTGTGTTTCTCGCTCTTTCCTCGAACAAAATGTCAGCAGGGGCAACTCCCCATTTCACAAGCAGGTCGGCAGCAACCCGCGTTTCTCCCTTCCGCTGCTCCATCTGATAATCCTTACTAGCACCTGTGATCAGGATTTTTCTGATTTTGCCTGCTTTGTAAAGCCGGAAAGCCTGCACTATCCTATCGCCATTATCACCCGTTGAAATCAGGTCTGTAAAAGGTTTTTCCCCATAAATCAGACCGCCTGAAAGCAGGATACCTACATCGTAAGTACCTTTTACATTTTTAAGCTGCACCACCCGCGGTTCCCACCAGTTGAGCGCTTTGGTAACGAAATAGGTATTGGAAACCAGATAAGTCAGCACGATCGCCAGGCCGATCAGCCGCTTCTGCCATTTATGGTTTTTGGTAAAAAGCGCCAAAATCATCAGCATGATTATAATGCTTAGCGGCATTACCAGAAAGTCTATGGCTTTGGAGAGAAAATAAAACATTTGAATAAGAACCTGATAGATGTTATCGTTTTGAAACTAATTTTGTCCGACCCGAGATTTGAAATAATTAAAATAAACACTGATAAGCAAACACCTGTCTGATGAGCGCTTTTATACGAAATGCCTGTTTGTTACTCCTATTCGCTTTTTCCATGTCCGCCCATGTACTTGGTCAGGGTTACCGCATTGAAGCCAATATCAAAGGGGTCAGGGATTCTTCATTTATCATAGGACATTACAACAGGACACCCAACCAGTTTGTACCAAAAGATACCGCCAAAGCAGACGCGAGCGGAAAAATCGTTTTTGAAGGCACGACAAATCTGCCGGGCGGCTTATACGTCATCCTGTTTCCGGGTAATCAGCGGCTGATCGAACTGGTATATTCAGGCAAGGAAACGAATATCAAACTGGAAACTGACACGACTGATCTGATCGGCAGCATGAAAGTGATCGGCTCGAAAGAGAACGAAATATTTTATAAATATCAGCAGGAGCTGAAAAACAGCTCGAAGCAGATTGAGCAGTTTAACAAGGAAAACGGGGCCGACTCCCGCAACAAGATCAAAGATATCCAGCAAAGCTTCGCCACTTACCGCCAGAAAATGCTGAGCGAAAACCCGCAAAGCTTTACGGCACAGCTGCTGAAAATGTCGGCGGATCCCGAGATACCTGCCGCTCCCAAGCTGGCAAACGGCAAAACCGATTCCATCTGGGTTTTCAATTATTACAAATCACATTACTGGGATGCATTTGATTTTTCAGATGCAAGAATCGTCAATACGCCGTTTCTTGAACCAAAACTCGACCGCTACTTCAAAAACCTGGTCGTACAGGTTCCCGACTCGCTGATCAAGGATGCGGATGCAATTGTGAAGAAGGTTTCTGTTAATAAGGATATCAAGTCCTGGGTGGTTTTTTACATTGCAAATCAGTATGAAAATCCGAAAACCGTAGGTACCGAGGCGCTTTGGGTACATATGGCCGAGAAGTACTATCTGTCGGGCGATATGGATGTTACTGCTGAGAACAAGAAACGTATAGCCGAAAAGGTGAATACTTTGAAGTATCTGCTGGTAAACAAAACCTTCCCTCCATTGAGCCTGACGGACCAAAACGGAAAGAAGGTAAGTGTGCAGACCATTCCGGCAGAATATACCGTGCTATTTTTTTACGCACCTACCTGCGGGCACTGCAAGGAAGCTTCGCCGGTATTGAAAGCGTTTTACGACAAGAACAAAGCCAAAGGCATTAAAGTAATGGCGATTTCCACGGAGCATAATATGGAAGAATGGAAGTCATTTATCAAAAACTACCATTTAGAAGATATCATTAACGGTTTCGATGCGCTGCAACAGATCGATTTCAACCGCAAATTTGACGTGGTCACGACGCCTACCATTTATATTCTGGATAAAAACAAAAAGATCATCGCCCGCAAAATGCCTGTGGAGCAGCTGGAAGACTTTTTGAATTACTATCAAAACAAAATGGCACGAAAACTCTGATCATTTTCAGGGAAATACAATGCAAATGGGCAGCTTCACAGAAATGCTCTCCTGTTTGAAAGTCAGCTTGCCGGTTGCAGGATCCACATCGTATACAACCAGGTTATCAGTAAATTGATTGGCCACGATCATCAGCTTTCCACTCGGGTCGATATTGAAGTCGCGGGGAGTGGCAATGGACTTTGTCTGCTGATCCACCATTTCAAGTTCCCCATTTGCCTTGATTGCAAATCCGGTAATGGAGTTATGCCCGCGGTTGGAAACGTAAACAAACTTCCCGTTCGGATGCAGATGAATAGCTGCGCTGGTGTTGGTTCCGGCAAAATCCGCCGGAAGTGTCGGGTAAGTTTTAATGGCGGTAATCGCGCCGTTTTTATCAACTGAACACGATGTAAGTGTGGCATCCAGTTCATTCAGCAGGAACAACGACTTGCCTGACGGATGTATAACCAAATGGCGGGGGCCTGCGCCGGGCTTTCCGGTAAAAAATGGTTGCGCCGGATTAGGTACCAGCTGATTTTTCCGGGTATCTACTGCGTAATTCATGACTTTATCACTCCCCAGATCCGTAACGTATACGAACTTACCGTCAGGGCTGGCTGTCGCAAAGTGCGCGTGCGATTTTTCCTGCCGCTTCTCATTTGGCCCGGTACCAGTGTATTGTTCTTTGTAAACCGGCGCACCCAACTTTCCGCCCGCCTCTACCGGATAGGCAGTGAAGCTGCCGCCTGTGTAATTAGCCGCAAAAACGAGCTTCCCGGATGGATGTACCCCCACGTGGCAGGGATTGGCGCCTTCAGAAGACTGGCTGTTGAGGTAAGTCAGCTTTTTATCCTTCCCAATGGAATATGCATCCACCTTGTTGTTGCCGCCAGCTGCATAAAGCGTTTTTTTGTCAGGAGAAACTGCAACATAGCCAGGCCCGACGGAAGTGTTAAAAGTATCTATGAGCGTGATCTTGCCTGTTGACAAATTAAGCTCGCAAAGCGAAATGGACGAATTAGCGCCTTTGTCCTGCGTGCCGATGTAAAAGGGAATGGTTTTATCCTGAAATGAAACCAGCGCCAGCGAAGCGGAAAGCAGCAATATGGAAAGGATAATGTTTTTCATGATCGTGGTTTAGAATGGGATTTTACCAAACGTACTCAAAAGCGAACCCAAACCTGTTTTTAATGTTGTTTAAATAGATAATCAATTTGAAACAAACCACAATTCCGGATTCCAATGGAAACGATTACCTGGCAGGACTTTGAGAAAGTTGACCTGAGAGCAGGCACGATCATCGAAGTCTCCGACTTTCCAAAAGCGCGTAAACCAGCCTTCAAACTCAGGATAGACCTTGGCCCTGAAATCGGGATCAAAGCCAGCTCTGCGCAGATCACCAAACGTTATACCAAGGAACAGCTCCTCGGCAAACAGGTACTTTGTGTCGTGAACTTTCCTCCCAAGCAAATCGCCGATTTCAGATCCGAAGTACTGACAACGGGCTTCATATTACCAGATGGAGAGGTGATTCTGGCAAGTCCGGATTTCGAGGTTCCGAACGGAACGAGATTAGCCTGAGAAATCATGTAAATCCCGGCCAGAATTGTGTAATGCTGCGCGCAAATGCAGCTGTTAATTTTGCAGACAAGATTTACAAGGCTATGGATACAACATCAGAAATTCATAAAGTAACGCTTCCGGTAACCGGAATGTCTTGCGCGGCTTGCGCAGTGAGCGTTGAGAGTATGCTTAAAAGTACGCCGGGAGTTGAAAATGCCGGGGTCAATTACGCGAGTCAGTCTGTGTCGGTGGGATATGATCCTGAAACTGTGACCTTACAGCAGCTAAACAATGTGCTGAATGGGATCGGGTACGGACTTATCATCGAAGACGAAGAAGAGGATGCGCTTGCCGAACAGGAGAAAGCCCGCCTGGCGCATTATGAACACCTGAAAACGAGTACAATCTGGTCGGGTGTACTTACTGTGCCGGTGGTGATACTGGGCATGTTCTTCATGGACCTGCCATTTTCAAATTACGTCATGCTGGCATTGACGGTTCCGGTGCTATTCATTTTTGGAAAAGACTTTTTTGTTAATGCATGGAAACAGGCCAGTCACGGTAAAGCAAATATGGACACGCTGGTCGCATTAAGTACCGGGGTCGCATTCCTTTTCAGTACATTCAATACCTTCTTCCCGCATTTCTGGCATGCCCGCGGGCTGCATCCGCACGTATATTTCGAGGCCGCTTCCGTGATCATTTTCTTTATTCTTTTGGGTAAAATGCTGGAAGAACGCGCCAAAACGAAGACCTCCGATGCATTAAAAAAGCTGATCGGCTTGCAACCCAAAATAGTGCAGGTAATCCGGGAGGGAGTGGAAATGGAAGTGAATGTAAAGGAAGTTGTCGCCTTTGATGAAATCCTGATCCGCGCGGGAGAAAAGATACCAGTTGACGGAAAGCTGATCTCGGGAAGCTCATTTGTAGATGAAAGCCTGATGACAGGAGAACCGGTCCCTGCCCTCAAAAACGCAGGCGACCCTGTTTTTGCCGGAACAATCAACCAGACCGGCAGCTTTACATTCGTGGCCGAAAAAGTAGGCAAGCAGACCGTTTTGGCACAAATTATCAAGACTGTACAGGAAGCGCAGGGAAGCAAAGCGCCTGTGCAAAAATTGGTTGATAAAGTAGCAGGTGTGTTTGTCCCCGCCGTCATTGCGATCGCAGTGCTGACGCTGGTGGTGTGGATTTTTGCCGGTGGCGACAATGCATTAACCCACGGTTTAATGGCCGCAGTATCTGTTTTGGTGATCGCTTGCCCCTGTGCGCTCGGCCTCGCTACGCCTACTGCGATGATGGTAGGTGTAGGAAAAGGAGCTGAAAACCATATCCTGATCCGTGATGCAGAAAGTCTTGAAAAAGCGTACCGCGTGAATGTGGTCGTATTGGACAAAACCGGCACGCTCACCATGGGCCGCCCGGTCGTTACCGATTGGATCTGGAAAATTACCGAAGGTGACCGGGAAAAGCACCTGACTGCTATCAAGTCCATTGAATCACGGTCCGAGCATCCGCTGGCCAGCGCGATAGTGCAGCATATTGAAGCGCCTGCACAGTTGAATGTACGCCAGTTTGAATCCGTGACAGGAAGCGGCGTACGCGGGAAAGTAGGCAATATCCGTTACACAATCGGTACCCTCAACTTTCTGAAAAGTGAAGAGATTATAGTTGACACCGAAGTAGTCAGCGAGGTAAGACAAATTGCCGAACAGGCCAAAACTGTAATCGGAATAGCGGCAGACAAAGAGCTTGTAGCAGTAGTGGCTATTGCGGATACCCTGAAACCGACTTCACGCCAAGCAGTGGCCGAATTGCAAAAACAAGGGATAGAAGTGATCATGCTCACCGGCGACAACCAGCAGGCCGCCGCGGCAATAGCCCACGAAACCGGCATTGTCTCGTACCGCGCAGAAATGAAACCCGACGATAAAATGCAGGTGATCCGGCAGCTGCAAACGGACCAGAAGATTGTGGCCATGGTCGGCGACGGAATTAATGATTCGCAGGCACTGGCGCAGGCCGATGTGAGCATTGCAATGGGAAAAGGATCTGATATCGCGATGGATGTGGCCAAAATGACGCTGATCACTTCCGATCTGCTCGTTTTGCCGAAAGCATTGAAACTGTCGCGCAAGACAGTCGCAACGATCCGGCAGAATTTATTCTGGGCTTTTATTTACAACCTGATCGGTATCCCCATTGCGGCAGGAATTTTGTATCCAGTCAACGGATTCCTGCTTGACCCGATGATCGCAGGCGGCGCAATGGCGCTGAGCTCGGTGTCGGTAGTAATGAACAGTCTGCGGTTGCGGGCGGCGCGGTTGTAGGCTGGCTTTCCCAAAACTTTGCAACAACCCGCGGTAATTGTGTAATGCATGGCTTGCATGGAGTACCGATATTTGTAACATCGATTAAATACCCTGATTTCGAATAACAGAATGGAAACAATCAAATTTAAAACCAATATCAAATGCGGCGGCTGTGTGGCTACCGTTACGCCTTTTTTGAATGCAGATAAAGAGGTAGCTCACTGGGCCGTAGACCTGGAAGATCCGCAAAGAATACTGAAAGTGGAAACTTCTCATTCTGCGGAGGAAATTGAAGAACTGATCAGGAATGCAGGCTATGTAGCCGAAGAAATAGCCTGATAATTAATATATTTGGCATACAATGAAAAACAAATTGCACCGATCGATCACCGCCCTGATGGCATTTCTGGTACTGTTCAGCAGTACGGGATTTGCATTGGTGG
>NZ_JBHYGF010000200.1:0-1001 GCF_051859145.1 Dyadobacter sp. | reverse complement strand
CATCAATGCATGATGCGCGGCAAGTCGGTGCAGTTTGTTACGCCTTCAAAATCAGAAGATACTGTTAAAAAGTCAGGTTCTTGCTGTGCCAAAAGCAAGCTCCTCACAGCTTCGAAGGGAACATTCATCAAGAAAACAGACTGCTGCAAGGAGAACCACAAGTTTGAAAAGCTAGATGTGGTTGCTTCCGGAAATCAGCAGGCTGCCAAAATCCTGAAAGTATGGGCCGGAGATGTGGTTTGGTTTGCTACATCCTTCCAGTTTATCCGGGAGGAATGGAGACTTCCTGCTCCCCCCGATTCGCCCGACATATCCTTTTCCTCCCGCCTTCACGGGAGAAGTATGCTCGCTTTTATCCAGTCATTTTTGATTTGATCCAATTGATTAATAGCTTATTAACAGATCTCACCCGGGGTTTGCAGTACTATTTTTCAATTGAATCCATTTTGAAATGAAAACTTACCTGGCAGGTTTGCTCTGCCTGCTTTCCATTTACGTATCAGCCCAGCGCGTTACCGGCTCCGTGAGCGAGCAGGTTTCAGGCTCCGACAGCCTTGCTCCCATTACCGGTGCCAATGTATACTGGTCGGGCACCACGCAGGCTGCTGTTACCGATCAATCGGGCCATTTTACCATTCCAAGATCCGCACAATCGAATCTGCTTGTGATCAGCTTTGTAGGGTTCAGAAATGACACGATTAAAATCGGTGCGGAGAGCGAGCTGCAAGTTGTGCTGAAAAGCGACCAGACGCTCGATGAAGTTACCGTGCGCGGCGGCAGCGGTACAATCGACCGGCTTTCTCCACATCAAACAGAAATCATCACTACCCGCACGCTTGCCAAAGCTGCGTGCTGCAACCTTTCCGAAAGCTTTGAAACAAATGCATCCGTGTCCGTTTCCTACGCCGACGCGGTTACGGGTTCAAAGCAGATCCAGATGCTGGGGCTGAGCGGCACTTACATTCAGTCCAATGTGGAAAATATTCCGTCACTGCGCGGAC
>NZ_JBHYGF010000199.1:0-7683 GCF_051859145.1 Dyadobacter sp. | reverse complement strand
TTTCCATGTGGGTTAAAAAAGGAGTTATTTACAAACCTGACGGAAGCATGCCACATAGTTTGTCGCACGCACAGGTTCCATTTGCATATAAACACAAAGACTTTCTTCGCATTTACTTTTCGACCCGCGATGCCAGTACACAATCGCGGCCGACATTTATAGATGTGGATTATGATGATCCTAAAAAGATCCTCTACATCCACGACAAGCCCATTCTGGAACTCGGCGGACCTGGGGAATATGACGAAACCGGCGCAATGCCCGCCTGGTTTATCGACCGCCCGAATGGCGATATATGGCTGTACTACACAGGCTGGAACAGGACGCACAATTCTTACCGGCTTTCAATGGGACTGGCTGAGAGTCACGATGGTGGGTTGACTTTCAAGAAGAAGTTTGTCGGCCCCATTATGGACCGCAGCATTCAAAACCCGCTCTGGGCTGCGCAGCCTTCGGTCATGATCGACGAAGACGGTACCTGGCGGATGTGGTACATTTCAGGCCACAAATGCGAATGGATCCACGATTATCCCGAGCCTTACTACCGCGCGCAATCTGCTACTTCGAAAGATGGTATCCATTGGGAGATCAGCGATATCCCAACATTAGATTTTGACGATTTTCTGCACGCAGTAGGTCGCCCGAGCGTTTTTAAAGAAGATGGTATTTACAAAATGTACTATTCCTACCGTCACTCGCGGGATTACCGCACGGATCGCAATCAGAGTTACCGGCTGGGCTATGCCGAATCTGCCGACGGAACAACCTGGGAGCGGAAAGACCATTTGGTGGGCATTGCAAAATCAGAAAACCCGGAGGACTTCGATTACCAGATGATTGATTACGCGAATTTTTACCAGCACAACGGAAAACGTTATCTGCTGTATAATGGGAACGGCTTTGGTGCGGCGGGATTTGCTTATGCGGTCTGGGAGGATTAATCTCCTGAAAAAGACTGATCTAAGTCACTTCTGCATTGCCAAAAGAATAATAATTTTGAGCGATCATTATTACTTCAATTTCACACAAGCAATCAGAAAATGAGTACACTTCAAGAACAGTTCAACAGAGACGGGTATGTGCTTTTAAGAGATTACCTCGACAAAGACATTATCAATACAATATATACGGACGCGCGGAAGATTTTTGCGACGCAGATCAAGCATGTTACGGGCAGGTCGGTCGATATAGACGATCGTGATGCATTTGAAAATGCGATGTTTGAATTTTTTGAAAAAGATTTCAATGCATTCGTTAACACCGGGAAAACGGTACAGCATACATTTTCGCTGCACCGCCTTGGGGTTGATCCTTTGATCGAAAACCTTTTAAAAGAAGTTGGCTTGTCTAATCCGATTATCGGCGCACGCGCTGCAATGCAGTTCAACAGCCGGTTTTTGTCGAAAGACGGAAGCAAGCACTGGAAACTGGATGCGCACCAGGACTGGCGCACAGGTCAGGGATCGCTCGACAGTACGGTGATCTGGTTCCCGATGGTTGACGCCGGGGCAGATATCGGTGCACTGCAGGTGATACCAGGCAGCCATACTTCCGGTTTGAGAGAATCCTCCACTTCGGGTTATCAGGGCGGGATTACGGCGGAATTGAAAGATGAAGATTTCGTTCAGACTGAGTTTAAAGTAGGTGATCTGCTGATTTTCTCTGCGTTTTTGATCCATCAATCAGGAAACAACATTACCAACAACATTCGCTGGTCTGTTCAGCTGCGGTACAACAATCTTGATGAACCAACATTCATCGAGCGCGGCTATCCGATGGCGTACATTTACAAACCCGAAACGGAACTGGTAACACCTGACTTTCCAAGTGTGGAGCAGTTGAAGGGGGTTTTTAGTTAAAAAATGAAAGTATCAGTCTGCGTCCCGACATATAATCACGAGAAGTACATTGCACAAATGCTCGAAGGGGCTTTCATGCAAAAGACGGATTTCGAATTTGAAATTGTTATCGGCGATGATGCTTCTACGGACAGTACGCAGGCAATTATACGAGAATACGACCAGAAAATGCCCGGAATTATCCGGGCCTTTCTGCATTCTGAGAACCAGGGTCCGAGCGAGCCGCGTGAATTTGCCGGTCGTAATAATGTTCTGCAACTGGTTAAAGCCTGTCGTGGCGAGTATGTAGCGATGTGTGAAGGCGATGATTACTGGACAGATCCGCTGAAATTGCAGAAGCAGGTAGATTTCCTGGACAACAACCCGGATTTCAGCGTATGCCACCACAATATGCGCGTTGTTTACGAAGATGGATCTCCTGAACATTTATTCAATAAGCCCGATCAGAAGTTAGTTTCAGGTATTGAGGATATACTGGAAGACAAATGGTTCTTTGCCACAGCAAGCTGGTTGTACCGGAATCCATTCCTCGATCAAGATTTTGCTGAATGGCACGCGAAAGCAGCTGCCGGCGACTGGGCTTTGATGATCCAGCTAGCCGCCAGAGGGAAAATCAGCTACCTGCCGGATGTAATGGGTGTATACCGAAAGCATAGTGCAGGACTGAGCAATGTTCACGCACATACAAATATTCCTTTTTTACAAAACAGAAAGGAAATGTTTGAAAACGTAGACAAGTGGCTGGACTACAAGTACCACGACGTTGTCTCAAAAACGATAGCGGACTACGAGGCCAGGCTTGCGACACGCTGAAAATTGGCAGTTCGAATTAATAATCTTTAATTTGTACTGTTTTCAACAACTGACTTTTATGAAGCTAAGCGTCGTAATACCAGCATATAATGAGGAAGAATCCATTACACACACGCTGGTATCTCTTTACAATACATTAAATAAGTACAATATCCCTCACGAAATATGCGTGACCAACGATAATTCCAAAGACGGAACGTTGCGGGTATTGGACGAGCTTTCACTTCAAATTCCCACACTGGTTTACTACACCAACCCGGGTCCAAATGGTTTTGGCTATGCGGTAAGATACGGATTAGAGCGTTTTAAAGGAGATTGTGTAGCTGTTTTCATGGCTGATATGTCCGACGATCCCGAAGATCTTGTTAAATATTATAACAAAATGGTAGAAGGCGATTACGACTGTGTATTTGGCTCACGCTGGGACAAAGGCGGCAAGGTGATCGACTATCCCGCGCTAAAAAAAGTGATCAATCGTGTCGCTAACTTCATTGTGCGCATTGTAATGGGGATCAAGTACAATGATACTACCAATGCATTTAAGCTTTATAAAAGGGAAACTATCGAGGGTATCAAACCTTTTTTAGCTCCTCACTTCAATCTTACCATCGAACTTCCGCTGAAAGCTATGGTACGCGGCTTCAATTACGCGGTTGTTCCAAACAGCTGGACCAACCGGAAATATGGCGAGTCGAAGCTTAAAATAAAGGAAATGGGAAGCAGGTATTTCTTCATCTTAATGTACTGCCTCATTGAAAAGTACTTCTCGCAGGGGGATTTTATGAAAAAAACGACTGCACCAAAAAAGGAAGTGAGCCGCTGAGGAACAGCCGTCGTGGAACAGCCTGGATCAGTTGTGGCAATGCTACTTGATCCAATCCTGGATAAATGTGACCTTATGTGCGATGTAGGAAATCCCGAGTCCCCAGATAATCGCACTCAGCGACATCCATAGGAATATAGAGTGCTTCGGGACGCGGAATGCAACTGCCAGGATCGGCCCGAAAAGTGGTGTAAACAATGGCGGGGTCAAAAAAGCAATTCCGATGATGCCAAAACGTTTCCAGATATTGACCGCAATGCGGTTGGTCAGGGTAAACTTTTTAGGCTTCGACTTTCTGCGCTTTTTGATAAATGCCTGAATCCCCCCTCCAACATACGTCAAAACCAAAACAGTGAACATCATCCCGATTGCGGAGCAGATTGCTGTTTCTATCCACGTTAATTTCAGGATTACACCCGTGATCGGACCGCCGAAAAATTTCAGTGTACTCGCAAGTGCAACAGATAAGTATTTGAGAAGGGTGGTTTTCATTTATACTTTCACCTGGATCATATCAGAAGCGAAACGCCTGGTTGCTTCATTGGTTTCAACATAGTCGGAATAGGAAGGATTACTGATGAAGGCTATTTTGGCCAGGCTTTCTGTAATTACGTCCGAAATATCCAGAAATCCTATGCGATCGTGTAAGAATGCATCCACAGCTATTTCATTGGCAGCATTGACGATACAGGCCGCATTTCCGCCTTTTTCCAAAACCTCATAAGCGATCGCGAGATTCCTGAAAGTTTCAAGATCGGGCTTTTCGAATGTGAGTGAAGGATAATTTAAAAAATTGAATCTTGGGAAATCTGATTTCAGGCGATTGGGGTAATCCAATGCATACTGAATAGGAAGCTTCATATCCGGCAAGCCCATTTGTGCTTTGATACTGCCGTCTTCAAACTGCACCAGCGAATGAACAATACTTTGCGGATGCACGATCACGTCGATCTGGGAAGCCTGTAAGTCAAACAGCCATTTTGCTTCGATTACTTCAAGCCCCTTGTTCATCAATGTGGCCGAGTCGATGGTAATCTTTGCGCCCATACTCCAGTTGGGGTGTTTCAATGCCTGCGCCTTGGTTACCTCAGCCAAAAACGCACGGTCCTTTCCTCTGAACGGGCCGCCGGAAGCAGTCAGGATAATCTTTTCAATCGGGTTGTTTTCTTCTCCCGCGAGACACTGAAATATTGCAGAATGCTCTGAATCAACCGGGTATATACTTACCTTATGTTCCCTGGCCAGGGCAGTGATGAGTTCACCGGCTACAACCAGCGTTTCCTTGTTAGCCAATGCAATTGTCTTCCCGGCTTTGATCGCGTGAATAGTAGGTAACAGTCCGGCATAGCCGACCATTGCTGTTAAAACAATATCTACATCGTCGCTTTCCACTACCGAAACCAGCGCGTCTTCACCCTGATATACCTTAATCGTAAACGAAGCAAGAGCGGATTTTACTTTGTCAAAATGAGTTGCATTACAAATTACGACCTCGGAAGGCTGGAATTTAACGGCTTGTTCTATCAGCAAATCGGCATTGTTGCCGGCGGTAAGTACGGACACGGTAAATACTTCCGGATTTGCGCTGATCACGTCGAGCGCCTGCGTTCCAATTGAACCGGTTGACCCTAAAATGGCTATTCTCTTCTTCATTCTTTTCTATTTTAAGATCATCCCCTGTTTCTGAACTTCACCAATTCGTCTGCAATCTTCCTGTCATTGGACAAGCGAGGTACTTTATTCTGTCCGCCAAGCTTTCCATTTGCACGCATAAAATCAATGAATGCATTCTTTGGAAGTGGTACCAGTTGCAGCTTCTTTAATATACTTCCTTCGATAAGGTCTTTATAGTAAATGTTCAGCTCGGTCAGCCGACGGTCTACATCTGCCACAAACTGCTCCATATTGTTGGGCAAAGTAGCAAACTCAACCAACCATTCATGATAAGGAAGTCCGCCTTCCTGCGGGTTTACCATTGGTGCAACTGTGAATTCAACAACCTCTACTTCCGGGTGTCGCTCCATTCCATATTTAAGCGCCTTTTCAATTTCTTCTCCGATCACGTGCTCGCCAAATGCAGATATAAAATGCTTGATCCTGCCTGAAACCAGAATCTTGTAAGGGTTTGTAGAAACAAATCGTACAGTATCTCCGAGCGAGTAGCCCCAAAGTCCTGCATTGTTATTCACGATCATCGCGTAGTTTTTGCCAACTTCCACTTCTGCGATTGAATATCTTGGTGGATTTTCGTCAAAAAACTGATCGGCAGGAATAAACTCGTAAAAAATGCCGGTGTCCAGCAAAAGCAGCAATCCTTTTTCGTGCTGCACGTCCTGATAGGCAAAAAAGCCTTCCGAAGCTGGATAGAGTTCAATGGAATCAATGGGCTTGCCTATTGACTCGAACAATTTTGCACGATAAGGTTCAAAGTTCACTCCTCCATATATAAAAAGAGAGAAGTCAGGAAAAACGTCCTTGATTTTCTTGCCTGTGCGCTCGATGATTCTGTCGAAATACATTTGTACCCAGGGCGGGATGCCGGATATCAGGGACATAGGTTGGTCTATCGTCTCGTCAATGATCTTTTCCAGTTTCGTTTCCCAGTCCTCAATGCAGTTCGTCTCGTAACTGGGCATTTGGTTTCTCCGCAGATAACCTGGTACGTGGTGGTTGGAAATACCTGACAACCTACCTGTCAGTACCCCGCCTGTTTCTGTCAGTACAGGGCTGCCGGACAGGAAAATGAGCTTTTTGTCTAAAAACTGAGATTTCCCTGTTTCAGCAATATACGTCAAAATGGCATTTCTAGCCGAGTTGATGTGATTGGAAATGGAGTCTTTGGAGATCGGTATATACTTGGTCCCGGAAGTAGTTCCGGAAGTTTTGGCAAAATACAGCGGCTTGCCTGGCCAGAGGATATTGTCTGCTCCCTCCTTGATCTTGCCGATGTAACCTTTCAGGTCCTCATAATCTGAAACCGGCACAGCCTGTTTGAAGTCTGAATAGGATTGGATATCCCGAAAATGATGGTCTTTCCCAAACTCGGTACCGGCTGCTTTGGCAACCAGTTCCTGCCTCCATTTTTCCTGAACCGCAATGCTTTCAGAGATCCATTGCTTCTGCTGCTGAACAATATATCGCGCCAGCGGCTGACTCAAAATTGCTTTGATTCCCATAGTAAAAACAAAGGTACGTAGTAATTGTAAATTCTGTCAAAGGGGCTAATTATGGCGTATTTTTACCCACTTTGAGGCAACTTCCTAAATTTTTTAAATGCCTTTGTTTGTGGACAATAATCTGTAATTTTGCCAACCTGAAATCAAAGTGAGCGCAAATTTTAACAAATTATATGGGATTGTTTGATTTTTTGACTAGCGATATTGCGATTGATTTAGGTACTGCCAATACTTTGATCATTCATAAAGATACAGTAGTAGTTGACGAGCCTTCTATCATTGCCATGGATAAAACTACTGGCAAAGTTTTGGCGATCGGCCACACGGCCATGCAAATGCATGAGAAGACCAACGAAAATATAAAAACAATCCGCCCGCTCAAAGATGGTGTAATTGCAGACTTTACGGCAGCCGAAATGATGATCCGCGGGATGATCAAAATGATTGATACCGGTAGCCGTTTCTTCACACCTTCGCACCGAATGGTTGTTTGTATTCCATCCGGAATTACAGAAGTTGAAAAACGTGCGGTAAAGGATTCCTGCGAGCATGCAGGTGCCAAGGAAGTTTACATGGTACACGAGCCTATTGCAGCCGCAATCGGTATCGGGATTGACATTACCCAGCCTAATGGTGTGATGATCGTGGATATTGGCGGTGGTACTACCGAAATCGCGGTAATAGCACTTTCAGGTATTGTCTGCGAGCAGTCTGTTCGCATTGCAGGGGACGTTTTTACGCGTGATATCGTCGATTATATGCGCCGTGAGCACAACCTGCTGATCGGTGAGCGTTCTGCGGAATTGATAAAAATGGCAATCGGCTCAGCTTCACCGGAGTTGGAAGTACCTCTGGATGATTACCAGATCCGCGGCCGCGATTTAATGACGGGTATTCCCAAAGAAATTCGTGTGACGTATAGTGAGATCGCGTATTCTCTTGACAAGTCCATTTCCAAAATCGAGGAAGGCGTGATGAAGGCGTTGGAAATCTCTCCACCTGAGCTTTCAGC
>NZ_JBHYGF010000198.1:0-7720 GCF_051859145.1 Dyadobacter sp. | reverse complement strand
GATCGGTCGGGACAGCTATATCAAATTTGCAAAATTGTCTGCGATTTCGTGCCTGATTACTGACAGCGGGATTGAGGAAGAAACTAAGAAAGCGCTCAGAACGAAAGGTGTTGCGCAGCTTATCGTGGTATAATGCGGTCCAGTGAAAAGCTTTTCGACTAAACCAAAACCCTCCTGAGAATCTGCACGAGGTCGTCGAAGCTGTGCGGCTTGGTGATGAAATCAGCTGCACCCAGCTTTTTGGCCTGCTGGATAGTGTTCTGGTTGGAAGAAGTAGACAGGATAATGACTGGGATATCTTTCAGGTCCTGCTGCTTTTTGAGCTGGGTAAGAAATTCCTGTCCGTTCATCAAAGGCATGTTGAGGTCAAGAAAGATGATATCCGTATCCAGCTCGCTTTTTTGCAGCTTTTCAAATGCCTGAACAGCATTACTGAACGTCACGCATTTGACCGATTCCGCTGCATTTTCGAGTGCACTCAGGAATATTTCCTGATCATCTTCATCATCATCAATCAGAAGAATGTTTTGGTAGAGCATTTAAAAGGGGCCGGATAAATCTGAATGCAAATTAGCAATATTGAAAATCAATGCAATGGGCAAAGGCAGGTTCCTGCAATTCTTGCACCCGATTTATCCGGAAAAATGTCGCCGCCCTTACCTGATGTTTTCGTACTTACCCTGGTTCAAATCGCCTGTATCAAAGCCTTTTTTGAACCAGTACATCCGCTGCTCAGAAGTACCGTGGGTAAATGCATCGGGCACTACATAACCCTGCGATTCTTTCTGCAGCTTATCATCACCGATCGCATTCGCTGCTTTCAATGCCGCTTCCAGGTCGCCGGGTTCGAGAATATTGCTCATTTCCTGCGCATGATTCGCCCAAACACCTGCAAGAAAGTCGGCCTGCAATTCAAGTTTTACCGAAAGCTTGTTGTACTCGGCTTCGCTGATCCGCCCTCTTTGCTGTTGCAGCTGCTCGGATATCCCCATTAAATTCTGGACGTGATGACCCACTTCATGCGCAACTACATAGGCTACCGCAAAGTCACCCGGCGCCTTGAAACGTGTTCTCAGCTGGTCACAAAAGGACAGATCAATGTACACTTTGTGGTCGGCAGGACAGTAAAACGGCCCCATTGCTGACGAGGCGCTTCCACAACCGCTTTGCGTAGCATTTTCAAAGATCTGCAGACGGGGCTTTTCATACTGTGCGTCGTTTTCAGCATATATATTGCTCCACACATCTTCGGTACTTTTTAACACCGCCGACACCATATCGGCAGTACGGTCATCCGGCCGCGGGCCCGGCGGGCGGGTTTGTACCTGCTCTGCACTCTCGTTACCTTGAAGGTTACCAAGGATCACACCGGGATCCTGGCCCGTCAACAGTCCGATGACGAGCACAATCACAGCGCCTATTCCGCCGATAGCTACTTTGCCGCCTCCCGACATACCCCGGCGGTCTTCAACATTGCTACTTCTTCCTAAATCCTGCCAACGCATTTTGTGTAAAGTTTAGATTAGTGTAAGGTTTTTAGAAGACATGCTAATAATATGCCATTATAGTAAATCTTAAATTATATTTAGATAAAGAACCGCTTTTACCTCAGATGAAAAAGGCGATCGTTTATCTAATCTGTTGTTTTGCCGGCTATGGTTTCACAGGGTGCTCGCCGCAGCTTCCCAAAGAAGTGGAAGTAGCGCTGTCGGAATTGCCGGACAGACTGGATTATAACCGCCACGTAAAACCGGTACTTTCAGATAAATGCTTTGCCTGTCACGGACCCGATAAAGCCAAGCAAAAAGGCGGTTTGCGCCTTGACCTTCCGGGATCAGCCTACGAAAAAATCTCCAAAAAATCCGGCCGGGCTGCGATTGAGCCGGGCGATCTGGCTGATAGTGAATTCTTTCACCGCATTATCTCCGCTGATCCTGAGTACGTAATGCCCACGCCGGAGTCGCACCTCTCACTTTCGGCGAATGAAAAAGCGATACTGATTAAATGGATCAGGGAAGGCGCCGTATACCAGCCGCATTGGGCATTCGTAAAGCCCGAAAAACAGGAGATACCTGCGACACGCTGGACAAACCTCGCTGTTAACCCCATCGATCATTTTGTTTTTCAAAAACTGGAAGAAGAAAAGCTGCAACCTTCCGCACAGGCAGGTAAGGAACTGCTGCTGAGGAGGGTTATCCCTTGACCTGACCGGCCTGCCGCCAACCCTGGAAGAACTGGACAATTTTTTGAAAGATAATACCCCCAATGCATACGAGAAACAAGTTAACAGGCTCATTGCGTCTCCCCATTATGGTGAAAAAATGGCCGTAGACTGGCTCGACCTTGCACGTTTTGCTGACTCACACGGGTATACGGTGGACAGGCTGCGGGATATGTCGCCTTACCGCGACTGGGTGATCGGGGCATTCAACAGGAACATGCATTACGATCAGTTTATCACCTGGCAACTTGCAGGCGACTTAATGCCAAACCCAACCAAAGATATGCGGGTAGCGACTGCATTCAATCGCAACCACCAGCAGAATATGGAAGGTGGGATTATCGAAGAAGAGTTTCAAACGGAGTATGTGGTTGACCGTACCAATACTTTCGGAGATGCATTTCTCGGGCTGTCGGTAAGCTGCGCCAAGTGCCACGATCACAAATACGATCCCATTTCGCAGAAAAACTATTATGAGCTTTTCAGCTTCTTCAATAATGTTAAAGAAGCAGGACAAATTTCCTGGGACGATGCCCTGCCTACTCCTACGCTGCTGCTGCCTACTCCTGCCCAGGAAAAAGTGCTGGCATTTATCAAAACCCGGATCAAACAATCAGAAGACAGCCTAAAACAATCAGAAACGATAGCTGATATTGATTTTGATCAATGGATTTCAAAGGGTACATACCGTAAATTGGCAAAACAAGCTATTCCGCAAACCGGCCTGCAAGCACATTTCTCATTTGATAGCGGCACCCTGAGAGACGCCATAAACCCCAAAAATGCAGGTACTATGAAACGGGAAGCTGGCAGTGCGGCCGGGGAGCCTGAGTTTACAGACACACCTGGCGGCAAAGCGCTGCGTTTGAATGGGGATGTATACCTGGACCTGGGGCAAGCCGGTGTTTTCAGAAAATCGGATCCTTTCAGCATTGGTATCCGCGTATTCATTCCGGGAGACTTGAAAGAGGGCGTCATCTTTCATAAAAGTCAGGCGGAGCGGCTTTACAACTTTCGGGGCTATCATTTGTACCTCAAAAATGACCACCTGGAAATCAACATGGCGCATACTGCTCCTTCGGATGCAATTACCCGGATTTCAAAACAGCAGGTCACCCGAAATAAATGGATCCATTTAACAATGCAGTACGACGGTTCTTCGCGGGCAGCTGGCTTCCGGCTTTTCCAGGATGGAACAGAGCTGGCTATGGAAATAACAATGGACCAGCTTACGAAAGATATTTTGTTCAAATCAGCAGTTCAGCCGGGTTTACAAATCGGAGCATGGTGGCGCGGCTTTGGACTCACTGGCGGACAGGTTGACGACATTACAGTTTACAATCGCGCATTAACTCCCTTTGAAATCGCTGTTCTTGCTAAAAAAGCATCCTGGACTACGCCTGCGGCCAAGTTACCTGCACAACTTTCAGCCAGTGAAAAGCAAATCCTCAAAGATTATTACCTGGCAGCAGAAAACAGGGAAGCTGCCGCAATGCGCGCCGCATTGAAGCGGAACCGCACCCAACTGGCCGATTCACTAGAAAATGTACCTGAGCTGATGGTCATGCAGGAAATGCCCAAACCGAAACAAGCGCGGGTGTTGCTGAGAGGAAATTACGATGTGCCCGGCGAAAAGGTGTACCCTGCGACACCCGAATCCATTCTCGCATTCCCCAACCATTTACCCAAAAACCGGTACGGACTTGCACAGTGGCTGGTAGCGCCGGGCAACCCGCTTACCGCGCGCGTAGCTGTAAACCGGCTCTGGCAAAACTTCTTTGGTACCGGCCTGGTGAAAACCACCGAAGATTTCGGCAACCAGGGAGAAATGCCCAGCCACCCCGAGCTGCTCGACTGGCTGGCAGTGACTTTTCGGGAATCTGGCTGGGATATGAAAAGGCTCAACAAATTGATTGTCATGTCCGCTACTTACCGGCAGGATTCGCGGGTGAGCCGGGAGGTAAGAGAGCGGGATCCTGACAACAGGCTGCTTGCCCGCGGGCCTTCCAACAGAATATCCGCAGAAATGATCCGCGACAATGCGCTGCTCGCGAGCGGCTTATTAAACAGGAAAATCGGCGGAAAAAGCATTAAACCCTACCAGCCGGAAGGTTTATGGTCCATCAACAGCAGCAATTATGTACCTGATTCGGGCGACGCTGTTTACCGGCGGAGCCTGTATGTGATTGTAAAACGCTCGGTACCCCACCCGACCCTATCCACTTTCGACGCTACTTCGCGCAGCTTTTGTGTGGTAAGAAGACAAAAAACCAACACGCCATTGCAGGCTCTGGTCACATTGAATGATCCCACTTTCGTGGAAGCGTGCAAAGTTCTCGGCGAACAAATGACCAGAATAACCGATCCGAAAGCCGCTATAACGATTGCATATCGCAAACTGACGGGCAGAATGCCTCCGTCCAAAGAACTGGACCTGCTGATTTTGCTGCAAAAAATGCAGAGAGGAAAATTTGAGAAATATCCTGAAAAGGCAAATGGTTGGCTTCGAAGCGGTCAATACCCGATTACTATGAAAATGGACCCTGCGCTGATAGCTGCCAACAGCGTAGTAGCAAGTACGATCCTCAATTCTGACGCCAGTTTAACCAAAAGATAAGCGATGTCACACCAAGACGAATTCCGGCTGCATTCACCAGACTTTGACAACTTGCACCAGAAACTGGAGCGCCGGCGGTTTTTAACCAAAACATCCCTCGGACTGGGTGCAATGGCAATGGGCTCCCTGTTTGGCTTGGGTAAAGTGGCTGGATCATCGAACCGGAATGCGGCAGGCGGGACCGACCTGGAAGCGGACATTCTCAAAGCTTTGCCGCACATTGCGCCCAAAGCCAAGCGTGTCGTTTATCTTTTTATGGCCGGCGGTCCGTCGCAATTTGAGACGTTTGATTATAAACCGAAACTGGTAAGCCTGGCTGGTCAGGACCTGCCTGATTCCGTCCGAAAAGGTCAGCGGCTTACGGGCATGAGCGCCAGCCAGAGTGCATTGCCGATGGTACCTTCCATTTACAAGTTCAATCAGCACGGAAAGAATGACACCTGGGTAAGTGAGCTGCTGCCTTATACCGCCCAGGTTGTGGATGAGCTTTGCATTGTAAAATCAATTTATTCCGAAGCGATCAACCACGATCCGGCGATTACGTTTTTCCAAACAGGAAACCAGCTTCCAGGCCGGCCTTCCATCGGCTCTTGGGTAAGCTACGGACTGGGTTCGGACAATCATAATCTACCTACTTTCATTGTCCTCGTTTCCAAAAATGCACCCAAAGACCAGCCGCTTTATGCCAGGTTATGGGGAAATGGCTTTCTGGAATCGCGGCACCAGGGAGCCCAGTTCAGGTCGGGCAAAGATCCCGTTCTGTTTTTGAACAATCCCGAGGGTTACGATGGTGCAGATCGTGCTGAAATGCTGCAATATTTAACCAAACTCAACCAGCTGCAAAATGACTCCTACGGTGATCCCGAGATCGCCAACCGCATTGCCCAATATGAAATGGCGTTCCGAATGCAGACTTCTGTACCGGAAGTAATGGATACGAGTCAGGAACCCGAAGAAGTATTCGATCTCTATGGTCCAGACAGCCGAGACCCGGGCACTTATGCGGCCAATTGCATTCTGGCAAGAAAGCTACTGGAAAAAGATGTGAAGTTTGTACAACTTTATCACCAGGGCTGGGACCAGCATGGCGGTTTACCAAAAGGGATAGCAAAGCAATGCAAAGACACCGACCAGGCCACCGCCGCATTGGTTATCGATCTGAAAAGGCGCGGCTTGCTGGACGATACGCTGGTGATCTGGGGCGGAGAGTTCGGGCGTACTGTGTACTCACAAGGCAAATTAACCGCAGATGATTATGGCCGCGACCATCACCCGAGGTGTTTTACCATGTGGATGGCGGGCGCAGGTGTGAAGGCTGGATTGAGCTATGGAGAAACGGACGATTTCAGCTATAACATTGTGAAAGATCCGGTGCATGTACACGATTTTCACGCGACTTTAATGCACTTGATGGGCGTTGATCACGAGCGGCTTACCTATAAATTTCAGGGCCGCCGCTTCCGGCTGACCGATGTGCACGGAAATCTCGTTAAACCAATTCTCGCCTGACAGGTAATCTTCGCATTTGATCGTCTTTGAATAAAACAGGCTCCCGCCTGCTGTTTTATCTGTTTTAAATCAATGAAAATACTTAAATCCGCGCTGCTTGCCTCGGCAACTATGATCGCGACGCAAGCCGTTAATGCGCAGCAGGCCAATGTAAACCTGGATTTTAATCCGCAAAAGAACACGCAAAACCTCGTGCCTTACGGAGGTAGCGCGATTTCACCTGAGGTGCATGATGATCACACGATCACGTTCCGGCTCAAAGCGCCGGATGCGCAAAAGGTAGCGCTTACCGGCGGACCGATTTTGCTCGCGTTGAAATCAAAAGATCCAATCCCTTTTACCAAAGACAATGCAGGTAACTGGTCGCTCACAGTGGGCCCGGTCACACCGAATATTTATGTATACCGGATTTTACTCGACGGAGTGCCGGTTGTTGATCCCAATAATACATTGACAGGCAGCGCAAACCAGCCGGGGTATAGCAATGTGGTTGTGCACGACAGCAAACCTGCCTACTACGATGCACAAAATGTACCACACGGAAGTGTAACCCGGCACATTTACCATTCCGACATTTTGAATGGCGAACGTGAAATGTTCGTTTACACACCACCTGGTTATGATCCCAAAAAGAAGTATCCCGTGCTGTACCTGCTCGGCGGAAGTGGCGAGCTGGCAAATGGATGGGAGCTCGACGGGCGCGCCAACTTCATAGCGGACAACCTGCTCGCAGCAGGCGGAATCAAGCCGATGATCATCGCAATGCCCAATAACCAGGTTTTACACCGGTCTGATCCGCAGCATTTGGAAAAAACTTACAAGCTTTTCGAAGCAGAGTTGAGAAAGCAGATCGTGCCATTCGTGGATTCACATTATAGTACGGTTAAAGACCGGAAGTCGCGCGCGATTTCGGGACTATCCATGGGCGGCCGACATACCCAGGCAGTCGGCTTTAATGCGATTGACCTGTTTAGTTCGTTTGGTATCCTGAGTGCGGGAGACCTGGAACCTGAGAAACTGAACCCTGCTTTTTTCAATGATCCTAAAATCAAAGATAAAGTGGATTACCTGCTGGTGGGACTTGGCAGCGGCGAACTGGATTTTGTTGGTAAAAGATCGGAGGCAACGCACGCGGCGCTTGAAAAAATCGGTGTAAAACACGAATACTTCATCGGCGGCGAAGGTGCGCACGACTGGGGTACCTGGCGGATGCTTTTACACGACAAGCTGCTGCCCAACTTATGGAAAAACAAACCCTGATTTGAACAAACGAAAATGGCATACTTCAATATAGATGCAGAAAAGGCCCGTACGTTCGATGCGATTGTGGTGGGTACGGGAATCAGCGGCGGCTGGGCGGCAAAGGAACTGAC
>NZ_JBHYGF010000197.1:6694-7767 GCF_051859145.1 Dyadobacter sp. | reverse complement strand
AACTGGAGCTTCCTGGGGACTCGGAAGGGCGATTGCGGTACACTGGGCAAAAGACCACGGCTTGCATATTCTCGTGAACTATGCTTCCAATGAGGAGGCTGCGAAAGAAACACTGGCAGAAATAGAAGAAAACGGCGGTACCGGCGAGCTGATGCAGTTTAATGTGCAGACAAAAGCTGAGGTAGATGCTGCCCTGAATGCCTGGAAAGAAAAAAACGAGGATAAGACGATCAGCGTGTTGGTGAACAATGCCGGCATCACCCGCGACGGTTTGTTTATGTGGATGCCCGAACAGGATTGGGATGATGTGCTGAACATTTCTACCAAAGGTTTATTCAATGTAACCCAGAATGCGATCCAGCAGATGCTGCGTAAAAGAACAGGCAGGATTGTCAATATTGCCTCAGTTTCAGGGATGAAAGGGGTCGCGGGGCAAACCAACTATTCTGCTGCGAAAGGGGCGATTATCTCGGCTACGAAAGCTTTGGCGCAGGAAGTGGCCAAACGCAAAATCACTGTCAATGCAGTTGCGCCTGGTTTTATCACCAGTGATATGACCAAAGATTTAAATGAAGCAGAATTGAAACAAATGATCCCGATGAACCGTTTTGGTACGGCCGCCGAAGTAGCGCACCTGGTTAGTTTCCTTGTTTCTGACAAAGCTGCCTACATTACCGGCGAGGTCATTAATATCAACGGAGGAATTTATTCGTAACAAATGAGTCGCAGAGTTGTTATCACCGGAATTGGAATTTACTCCTGCCTCGGCCAGAACCTGGAAGAGGTAGCTAAATCGCTGTATGCCGGTAAAAGCGGGATTGTATTTGATCAGGTAAGAAAAGACTTCGGCTTCCGCTCGGCATTAACGGGAATGGTAGCAGAGCCTGAGCTGAAAAACTATCTTTCGAGAAGACAACGTCTGGGAATGCACCAGCCAGCTATATACGCTTATATGGCAACGCGCGAGGCACTCGAATTTTCGGGACTCGACATTGATTTTCTTGACAAAACCGAAACCGGGATCATTTACGGAAACGATAGTACCGCAGCTTCTGTGGTAGAAGCAGTGGACA
>NZ_JBHYGF010000197.1:0-6684 GCF_051859145.1 Dyadobacter sp. | reverse complement strand
CGCGATTTTCCAGAATATGAACAGTACCGTGAACATGAACCTTTCCACGATTTTCAAGCTGAAAGGGATCAATTTCACACTAAGCGCGGCTTGTGCCTCGGGATCGCATTCGATCGGAATGGGTTATCTGATGATTGCTCAGGGACTGCAGGAGCGCATTATCTGCGGCGGCGCGCAGGAAATCAATACTGCGGCGATGGCGAGTTTTGATGGATTAGGCACATTCTCGGTACGTGAAGCTGAGCCAGCCAGAGCTTCCCGGCCTTTTGACAGGGATCGCGACGGACTTATCCCCAGCGGCGGCGCTGCAACGGTGATCCTCGAATCTTATGAATCTGCAATGGAGCGCGGCGCACCTATTTTGGGCGAGCTGATCGGATACGGGTTTTCTTCAAACGGTGATCATATCTCCAACCCAAGTATTGACGGACAAATCCGGTCGCTTCAAATGGCGTTGAAACAGGCTGGTATCACAACTAGCGACGTTGACTATATCAATGCACACGCCACTTCTACACCTGTGGGCGATGGTAGTGAGGCGCGCGCTATCTATGAAGTTTTTGGCGGCAATGTGCCTGTCAGCTCTACCAAATCGATGACCGGGCACGAATGCTGGATGGCGGGATCGAGTGAAATCGTGTACTCGCTGCTCATGATGCAAAATGGCTTTATCGCTCCGAATATCAACTTTGAGAACCCGGATGAAGACTCTCAAAAAATCAATGTAATCGCTGAAACCAGAGAACAGGACATCGACTGTTTTCTCTCCAATTCATTTGGTTTCGGCGGAACAAACTCTACACTGATCATCAGGAAAATCTGATTATCCGTAATCAGGAGCCCTCAAATACTTCGTAACCGGCCACTTCTTAATGTCTGATTTTTTGTAATTTTGTTCTCCTCCAAATCTCTGAACGGACCTTTTCGAATAGACTTCGATCTCTTTGCGCTAGCCTTCGGATGTATTTAAAAGTGTAAAAATTTTCAAACTATCAGTGAGAATAAATTAATTTTACTGCTATGCATACTAACGAAGTAAAAATGAGTTGGGAAGAAATAGTTGAAGAAACCAGGGATTTTTTATCAACGGAATTTGAAGTGGACAGGAGTGAAATCATTCCGGAAAACAGTCTGAAAGATACACTCGACCTGGATAGTCTTGACTATGTGGACCTTGTTGTGCTGATCGAGGAAAATCTCAATGTGAAGCTTACAGGCGAGGACTTTAAGGAAATCGTAACCTTTGGCGATTTTTATAGATTAGTGCGCAAGAAACTTGCTTTGTAAATGAGCCGTTGGGACGGTAAGACCAAGGGATCTCTAACAGGGTACAAGATTTTTCTCTTTTTCATTAATTCCCTGGGGCTGAACTTTGCTTACCTTCTGCTGCGAGTAGTTACGTTTTATTACTATTTGTTTGCAGCCAAACCCAGACGTGCGCTCCTCGATTTTTATCAAAATACCCTTCACGTTTCGGAGCGGGCGGCCAGAAAGCTTGTCCGGGCCAACTTTTATATTTTCGGGCAAACGCTGGTGGACCGCGCTGCTTTTCTGCTTGGAAAGACCGAACAATTCACGCATACTTTCGAGAATGAGCAATACCTGATCGATATCCGGGAAATGGGTAAAGGCGGTATATTGCTCAGCGCCCACCTGGGTAACTGGGAGACTGCGGGCAACTTGCTGAAAGGCAGGATCACACCAACTATCAATATTTTGATGCTTGATGCCGAGGTGGAAAGCATTAAACAGTATATGGACCTTTCCACGGGAGGCTCACGGTTTAATGTGATTGCGATCAAAGACGATCTCTCGCACGTGATCGCTATCCGGAATGCATTGGTAAACAACGAATTTGTTGCTATACATTCAGACCGTTACCTGGAAGGCTCGAAGTTTATTGAAATGGATTTTTTAGGTAAAAGGGCGCGGTTCCCGTTTGGGCCGTTTGTCATTGCTTCGAAATTCCAGGCACCGGTAACCTTTGTTTTTGCTGCTAAAAACGGCAAATACAGTTACCATCTGAGTGCAACTGCACCCATCACCGACAAGATGAAACCGGAAGCAATAGCCCAGCTGTATGTAGCTGAGCTGGAAAAAAAGGTGCGTCAATATCCGGAACAATGGTTTAACTACTTCAACTTCTTCGCCGAATGATCGTTTCGAAAGAATCTGTCACCACCTACATTCCACACAGCGCACCATTTATTATGGTCGGTAACTTGCTTCATGCTACACAGGAATTGTTTGAAACAGACTTCTTCGTTGAAAATGACAATATGCTGGTAGAAGAAGGTTTCTTCCAGGCAAGCGGGTTAATCGAGAACATTGCCCAGACCTGCGCGCTTTCCTTCGGGTACCTGGGCAGGCAGGAGGGTGGAGAGGCCAAAATCGGCTTTATTGGTGCGGTCAGCAAGCTGGAAGTTTTCGAGCTGCCACCCGCTTCCGCGACTATCCGGACGCGCGTTTCACCCCTGCACCAACTTGGAAATATTTACCTGGT
Organism: Dyadobacter sp.; assembly: GCF_051859145.1. Classification (GTDB taxonomy): domain Bacteria; phylum Bacteroidota; class Bacteroidia; order Cytophagales; family Spirosomataceae; genus Dyadobacter. Next base: position 4,181 of record NZ_JBHYGF010000197.1, on the reverse strand, counting down.
GAAAGGTGAAAGTTTCCTGGAAGGACGTATATTGCTGGGTTGTGAGATGAAAATTGTTGTTGCGGAATAACCCTAAAAAGTACAGAATGATTGCTTCGGAAATCGAAATAGACATACGGTTCAGCGAAACCGACGCAATGGGCGTAGTTTGGCACGGTAACTACCTTAAGTTTTTTGAAGACGGCAGAGAGGCATTTGGTAAGACCTACGGATTGGAATACCTGACCATTTTTAACAAAGGTTTTTTCACACCGATCGTTAAATCTGAAATAGACCATAAAGCGCCGGTATACTACGGACAAGCGATCAAAGTTGTAACCAGGTATGTGCCTGTAAAGTCGGCGAAGATCCAGTTTGAATACGAAGTGATCAACCTGACAACTGGTGAATTATGCGCAATAGGCAAAACCATGCAGGTTTTTCTGGACAAGGAAACGCGTACGCTGGAATTGATCACACCCGCATTCTATCAGGAATGGAAAGTAAAAAACCAGGTTTAGGCTGATTTTCAAAATAGTAACATCAGAATGATTTATATCGGGGCTGAGGTAATGAATACGCCTCTGGGCGACACGACGGAGCAAAATTGGAGCGGGTTAATGGAAAACAGATCGGGCATCTCGCTGGTAGCAGGTGCCGGTTTTTCAGGTGAAAGCATCCATTTGGCCAAAATACATTCACTTTCAGCCGAAAATAAGTTTGAAAAGCTTGTTACAGATAGTCTCACTGCCATTTCCCACCAAATTGATCGCGCAATTCTTTCCTCTGACCGTACTATTGTACTGATAAGTTCAACCAAAGGTGCGTTGGATGTTAATGTAAGAGATCAGTTTGCATCTGTAATGGAAACACTGCGCGCGAATTTTGCGCTGGTCAATGTGCCTGTTGTTGTTTCAAATGCATGCATTTCGGGCGTATTGGCGATTAATGCGGCTAGCAACTTAATTAAGTCAAACCTGTATGATCACGCCATTGTTATCGGCTGTGATGTGCTTTCGGATTTTGTTATAAACGGGTTTCAGTCGCTCTTCGCGGCGAGTGACCAGCCTTGTGCCCCCTTCGACGCGGCCCGGAACGGGATTACGCTGGGTGAGGGTTGCTGCGCTGTCGTTCTTTCCCGATCAAGTGCCATTTTCAATGAAGCGCCGCTTGAACTTTTGACCGGCACCAGCGCTAACGATGCCAATCATATATCGGGGCCGTCGCGGACTGGTGAAGGCTTGTACAGAAGCGTGAAAAAGACGCTGGCGAATAACCAGGTACAACCCGGCGATATCGATTTTATCTCGGCGCACGGGACAGCGACGGTGTTTAACGACGAGATGGAATCCATTGCATTCGACAGGCTGGATATGGGCAATATTCCTTTAAATAGTTTTAAAGGGTATTTCGGACACACTTTGGGCGCTGCTGGTGTTATTGAAACTGCGGCTTCCATGCAGATGATCAGAAATGGAGCGCTTATAAAAAGTCTGGGCTTCCGCGATGCAGGTACCTCAAAGCCGCTGCACGTGGTTTTGGAAAATGAAAAGAAAGAATTGAGAACAATACTGAAAACTGCATCCGGCTTTGGCGGCGGAAATGCCTCTTTGATCATCCGAAAAATATGAAGCGTATTACAGCATATTGCCGGCTAAAAGAGGATGATTGTGCAGTAAATGGCACCGAGGTAGTGCGCAGGGACTTTGCATCGACCGATTCCTGGTTCAAGCAGATTTACAAAGCGCAGGGATTTGTTTATCCCAAATTCTATAAAATGGATGCGCTCTCGCAGGCGGGTTACCTTGCTTCCGAGCTAATCAAGCGTGCATATCCGGACTTTACATTGAATTACGGAGACGATGAAATTGCATTGATTTTCGCGAATAGTACTTCCAGCGCTGATACGGACCTGCGCTTTATCAAGTCTTACGAGGGAAGCGAGTCGCCAAGTCCGTCTGTTTTTGTTTATACCTTACCCAACATTGTTTTGGGTGAAATAGCCATTTTGAACAAATGGTACGGCGAAAATATGTTTGCTGTTTTACCTAAATTCGCTCCCGGATTCTTCCTGGATTATTTGCAGGTTATGGAATCCACAGGCGCAAAAGCCGCACTTTGCGGGTGGCTGGAAGTTCTGGAAGGCAAGGTAGACGTGTTGCTTTTCCTCGTTGAAGAAAGTGGACCGGACAGCCTTGAATTGAATGCAGAAAACCTCTTAAACTTATCGCTGACATAATTTCCCAACAAACTAAAATTCACACTCAATATTTATAAGGCAATGGACACGCTCAAAGAAGACCTTAAAAAACAAATCATAGAACAGCTTAACCTCGAAGATATCACGCCTGCGGACATTGCCGATGATAGCCTGCTTTTCAACGAGGAAGGATTGGGACTCGATTCGATCGACGCGCTGGAACTGATCGTTTTGCTTGAAAAATACCACGGTATCCAGGTTACCAAACCTGAGGAAGGTAAAGAAGCTTTTAAATCTGTCAACACAATGGCGGAATACATCCGCAAACGCAAAAGCTGATCAAACAGTCCATGGGAGTACGGATTACAGGTATTGGCGTTGTTTCTGCAATTGGATTATCAGTTGAAGAAAACCTGCGTGCATTGAAAGAGGGGAAGTCGGGGATTGGCAAAATGGCTTTTCTGAAAGAAAATTCGGAATTGCTGGTGGGAGAGGCCAAGATTTCGAATGACGACCTGAAAGCAAAATTACATATTAGTACCCGGTATGTTTCCCGTACGTCACTGCTCGGACTGTTGGCGGCGCGCGAAGCCTGGGGTAAAAACAGGCTCTCAAAAACATTGAGGACTGGCATTATTTCTGCTACTTCGGTAGGCGGAATGGATCGCAGCGAGCATTTTTACAAAGATTATCTCGCCAAGAAAGATCCCGATTTTCGGTTGCTCAAAACGCACGACAGCGGATCAACAACCGAGCGGATCGCCGCTGAGCTGGGCATTAAAGATTACGTAAATACATTATCAACAGCTTGCTCGTCAGGCGCCAATGCAATTATGCTTGGCGCAAGGCTCATTCTGCAAAACAGACTGGACCGGGTGCTGGTAGGCGGCTCGGATGCATTAGCGCGATTTACGATTGATGGATTCCGGTCGCTGATGATTTACGACGATCAATGGTGCCGCCCTTTCGATGAGTCGCGCAGCGGGTTGAACCTGGGTGAAGGCGCTGGCTTTTTGTTGTTGGAGAACGAAAAAAGCGTTGAATTCTCGGGAAACAAGACGATCGCCTATCTAAGTGGCTGGGCGAATGCGGCAGATGCATATCATCAAACCGCCTCTTCGCCGGAAGGAAAAGGCGCGACACTGGCGATAGATCAGGCTTTGAAGAAATCCGGTTTGAATACTTACGAAATCACGTATATAAATGCGCACGGTACCGGCACCAAAAACAACGATTTGTCAGAATCGGTCGCATTGAAGAATGTATTTGCAAACCAGATTCCTGCATTCAGCTCAACAAAAGCATTTACTGGCCACACGCTTGCTGCGGCAGGCGCGATCGAGGCTGTTTTTTCGATTCTTGCCATTCAGAATAACCTTATTTACCCGAACTTAAATTTTAAAAACAGCATCGAAGAGACCGAATTAGAGCCGGTCACTGCGTTGCAAACCGATCGGAAAGTGCGCGCTGTGTTGTCCAATTCTTTTGGTTTTGGCGGCAACAATTCATCTCTGGTCTTTTCCGATCGTGCTTAATATGGACAAAAGCGTGTACTATATTTCAGCAGCCTCCACGATTTCGCACCAGCCTACCTTGGGGAATGCAGGGTTTTCGGGCTCGATCAATGCATTAGCGACGGATTCTTCTTTGATAACTCCCGACTTCAAGTCATTTATTGACGCTGCGCTGCTTCGAAGAATGAGCAAAATCCTTCGTATGTCTGTGGCTTGTGCAAAGGATTGCCTGGCGCAATCGCATATCGAACAGCCAGATGCGATCATTGTCGGGACCGGCCTGGGCTGCTTACAGGATACTGAAAAATTCCTCAGTACGTCACTGACCGTCGAAGGATTGCTGCCACCTACTTCCTTTATCCAATCGACACACAATACAATGGCCGGGCAGATTTCGCTGAGCATTAGCAATCACGGCTACAATATGACGCACACGCAGAATACCCTCTCTTTTGAGCATGCATTGCTGGACGCGATGATGCTTTTGG
>NZ_JBHYGF010000196.1:0-7780 GCF_051859145.1 Dyadobacter sp. | reverse complement strand
CGCTTTTTCCTGATCGTCAGTCGAAAGAATGCTTTCCAGCTTCACGTCTTTTTCAACCAGCTTGTCCAATGTATCTGCGTCTACACGCTTCACATTTACTTTTTCAAGCTTTTGCTCTAACGTATTAATAAAGTGCGAGTCGATGACACTCGTCAGCGCAAGTACGTCGTAACTGCGTTTTTTGGCAGATTGGATAAATGCATCCTGCTTCTTCTCGTCAGTGGTGTAAAGCCAGACCTGATTTTCGTTCTTGTCCGTCTGGTTTTCGCCAACGTGCTGACGGTACTCTTCAAAAGTGAAGAATTTACCGTCTGTATTTTTCACCAGGCAGAAATCCTTTGCCTTTTCGTAGAATTTATCATCGCTGATAATACCGTATTTCACAAACAAACCGATATCGTCAAACTTCTTCTCAAATCCTTCACGGTCGTTTTTGAAAATTTCCAGCAGCTTATCCGCCACTTTGCGGGTAATGTATCCGTTGATTTTCTTTACATTACCGTCAGCTTGCAGGTAGCTTCTGGACACGTTTAATGGAATATCCGGAGAGTCGATTACACCGTGAAGCAGTTGGAGGAAGTCGGGAACAATGTCTTTTACTTCATCGGTAATAAACACCTGGCGGCTGTAAAGCTGGATTTTCTCACGCTGCCCCTGAAAATCGTTTCTCAGTTTCGGGAAGTAGAGAACACCAGTCAGATTGAACGGATAATCCACATTCAAATGGATCCAGAAAAGCGGGTCTTCGCTGAATGGATAAAGCTCTTTGTAAAATGCGAGGTAATCTTCGTCCGTCAGGTCCGACGGGCTCTTAGTCCAGATCGGACTTGGATTATTGATGATCTTTTCTTCAAACTCAATTTCGATAGGAAGGAACTTGCCGTATTTTTCAAGAATCCCGCGCAGACGATGTTCATCAAGGAATTCTTCCGAATCGGGCGCAATGTGGAGGATGATATCTGATCCGCGTTCTGCCTTTTCTGCGGGCGAAAGTTCAAACTCAGTCGAACCGTCGCATTGCCAGCGTACTGCTTCTGAGCCTTCTTTGTAGGATTTGGTCAATATCTCCACGTTTTCGGCAACCATATAAGCCGAGTAAAATCCGAGACCGAAGTGCCCGATGATACCTTTGTCACCTTTTCCGTCTTCGCCTTTGTCTTTGTATTTTTCAACAAACTCGGTTGCTCCCGAGAATGCGATCTGATTGATGTATTTTTTGATTTCGTCGGCTGTCATACCAATACCATTATCGCTAATAGTAATTGTTTTCGCCTCCTTGTCCAGTTTCACAACAACCTTCAACTCGCCCAGCTCTCCATTGAACTCGCCGTAAGAAGCCAGCTTTTTGATCTTCTGGGAAGCATCGACTGCATTGGAAACTAATTCTCGTAAAAATATTTCGTGGTCCGAATAAAGGAATTTTTTGATAATCGGAAAGATATTCTCGGTGTGAATGCTAAGATTTCCTTTTTCCTGAATCACTGATTCCATAGTCTGTTTTTTAGTTGTTTATTTTAACAATTTGTTTTTCGGCTGTCGCAATACCCGGATCAAATATGCGTTCCAAATACAATCAAAACACACTTTGGCTGACACATTGTCAGTTAACGCATTGTTGAAAGCCCGCGAGTGAACGGTTGGTATGTGAAAGGCTTTTTTCTTAATATTGCGAGTGTAAGCAACCCAGCTAAAATCTCAAACCTGTTCCATACGAACACCAATATTTAACATGAATCTGATTAAAAAAGCAATTGCAGGTGCATTTTTCCTTTGCACGATTTCGGCTTGTACCACCATGAATTCGGTACCGCTGTCCAACTATACGGTATTTACAGAAGATTTACGCCGCGATCTGGAGTCCGCTAATATTCCATTGGAGAAAGTGCAGTTTTTTAATGACAAAGCAATCAACATCAGAAGAGAAGTATCTGATCCGAATGATATCAAGGTAAATCCGGAAGGTCAGATTACGATGAGCAATGGAAAGAGCATTCAGACGATCAATGTACTTCCTTTCACACCGGGTGTTGCATTGGGTTCTGAAACCGGGACGATCCACGTTTCCTGGGACGATACCCAGCAGGATACCAAAGGAATGAAGTTCAACCTGAGCGGCCAGAACTACTTCCTGGACGTTTTACCAAACAATAAATTCGATTACAAAGAGCGTACGTTTGATCTTCAAAACGGAAACGGAACCCGCTTATTTGTAAAGAAAGACCTTCTGAAGCAAGTTAAAAATCAGCGTGAAACGTTGAAAGGACGGAAAGTAGGTCAATAAAATATTCCTGAGCAAAGCGAAGGCCGGCAAATGCCGGCCTTTTTTGTTATTCATCAGTTCAGGTTAAAATACTGGCTTTTATCTTTCAGGGCAGGCTTTTCAATTATTTTGGAGTCGTAAAACAATGCAAGTATCATCAGCCCGATCACCAAAGCCAGCCCGATTTGCAAAGAAGTAATCACTCCGAAACTCGCCATATTGCTTTTGGATTCCTTCATCAGATCTTTACCGACATTCGACTGGATATCGGTCAGTTCATTCAGGCTGGTTACCGCCTCCCTGAACTTCAATGCGCCATGCTGGGCGAAAATCCTTTTCCCCTCTTCCACATTCCCGGCTGCACAAAGCGACAGTATCTCCGCTTCCAGCATCACATACCGGCTGTTTTGGTCACGGAATGCAGACAGGCTTTTTGCCTCCTCCTCTACGAGATAGGTTTTTTCAAAAAGGCTTAAAAGTGAATCAATGCTCTTATCGTAAGATTTCAGCTGATTTCCCACCTTGTCAGAAACAGCGGCGCTGCTGCTGAAAAGATGATTTTCAAGTGCCAGCCGCTTGCTATACAGGTTTTCGGTAATGTAAATAATAGTCGTGGCCGGAATAAGACGGTCGTTGTAAATGGAAGCAGATGAATGCCCGATCCCCTCTACATTATGCTGCGACAGTATCGTACCCAGAACGATCACCAGCATAATCCCTGCCAACAGGCACATTGCCCGCAATTTCCGTTGAATTAAGTAAGTCCATTTCATATCATGCAGGTTGAACCCGGTCGCTCCTCTCTCTTGCTATATCAAAAATGCTAAATTATCTTGTCAAAATAACGTAGTACCCGGGTGCTTTTATATTTTTAGAAGGTATCAAAATAAAGAACCGGCGCGCAGGCAGCACACCGGTTCTCTCAAAAGTACGCAGCTATACCTATTTTTGGTCACCTCCGCCGATTACATCCGTATTATTGACTGACTTGGTCTTGCGTTTTGGCGCATCGAAACTCATTTTACCAATCGCATAGTTGAATGTAATCTTGAAGTTGCGGTTATAAAGCTGCGTTTGCGAGCTCTGGTTGAATTGAGGAGAAGTCAGGTCAGAAGTAAACTTCACTCCTTTGGTCATGAAGTTTTCAGCTGCAAAACCAATACTTCCCTTCTTATTGGCAAGATCCTTTTTGAAGCCCAGCGAGTACATATAAAATCCGGTGCGTGTTCCCTGCAATTGAATTTCCTTGCCGCGGTAAAATCCGAATGCCTGTACGCCCCAACCCTGCCGAAGCTGAATTTGTGACATTAACCTGCCACCATAATTAAAACCCGAGTTGCTGGCTGACTCAGAAATTCCATCCAGGTTCGTCGTTCGTCCTTCCAGGTAAGTGTGCAAAATGTCGAGACTTCCATTTACAGTCCATTTGGGAGTAAGGTACACATTTGCAAATACATTCATTCCATAAGCCCGCTGCTTTCCGATGTTCTCGAAAGTAGTCACAATAGCGCCCTGCAAGGTATCTACCGCCATTCTAACCTGCGTGATCGAATTGTTGGTCTGTCTGGCGAATGCAGAAACATTCAGGTAAGTTTTCTTGATGTTCGTACTCAATGCGACTTCAAAATTGTCAGTCAGCTCCGGACTCAATGCAGGGTTACCTGTGCTGATACTTTGTGGATTGGACAAATTCACGTTCGGGTTCAGCTGCTGAATGCCCGGCCGCTGGATCCGGCGGTTGTAAGCTGCTTTCAATGTAGTACTTCCCGAAAGTGCCTTGGAAACGTTGAAACTCGGCACCAAGTTACCATAGTTCGGGATTGAAACGCCTCCCTTATCGCCCAGATTGGCAGTGATACCTGTAAATTCATAGCGCGTTCCCACCTTGAAAGTATACTTGCTTTTAGTAGTCAAAGTATAGGAAACGTACCCCGCTCCTACATTCTGGCTATAATTTAATGTGCCCGAAGGATTGGTGGGACTTAATATAAAGTCGCCCGACTCGGTGGAAGTTAAGTACCGGAAATCACTATCCACAGTCCTGAAAATACCTTTTGCACCAAACTCGATCAACTGGTTTTTACCGACTGGCGTCTGGTAATCAGTTTGTAATGTAAATTCAGAATTGTGGTTTTTGTTTTCGTTTTTTAAAGTACTGCTCACTGCATTGGATTCAGTAAGCAGGTCGGTATTGAAATTGTTGGTCAAACCCGTGCGGCTGTAAAGTGTTGAAATGCTCCATTCCTGCTGAGGCTTGAAAGTGCGTATATAGTCGATGTTGAAATCTACCGTACCGGATAAATCCTTCCGATCCACTTTCCGTTGGGAAGTAAGATTGAGCACATCATTTTCAAACTGGTTAATCGTCAGGTTTTGTTTCTGAATAAAATTTCGCGTGCCATAACGAAGCCCGGCCGAAAGCGCCTGGTTCTTACCCAGATCGTAGTCCCAGCCCAGTGAGTATTGCCCGAACAAACCCCTGTCTTTCGCATCGGAACTTTGTTTTGTCAGAAAAGCGGTTTCCCTTGAAAAAGTAGTCTGATCCAGCAGAGAAGTAGCTTTGTTGTAAAAGGCACGACCAAAACCACCGAGGGTAAAGCCCATTTTGCCTTTGCGGTAACTGCCATTCAAGCCCAGGTTAGTACCCCGGTTACCTACCCCGGAATCAATATTGAGCGTCAAACCTTGCAAGTTGTTCTTCTTGGTCACGATATTGATGATCCCGCCCGATCCTTCCGCATCGTATTTGGCGGAAGGCGAAGTGATCACTTCCACAGTCTTGATCATATCTGCCGGGATCTGCTTCAATGCATCGGCCACATTACTGGCGATAATGGTAGAAGGTTTGTTATTAATCAGTACACGAATGTTCGAACTTCCACGCAGCGATACATTTCCGTCCAGGTCTACCGAAAGCAGAGGTACCTTCCGCAACAAATCCGCCGCGTCACCGCCTTTGGAGGTAATATCCTTTTCTGCATTGAACACCAGCCTGTCAACCCGCTCTTCCACAAGCGATTTTTCTCCTGTAATTGTTACCTCCTGCAAATTCTGGATGCTCGAAGCCAGCTGTACTGAACCCAGGTCGATATCCTTTCCTTTTTCCACTTTGACGTTGTCGATGGTCCGGTCCTTGAACCCGATGAAGGAGATCAGCAGCTTGTAATTTCCCGGCGCCACTTTCGTAATGGTAAACCTGCCGTTTTCATCCGCAGTTGTCCCGTCGATCGCCTTGTTTTCTGCGGCACTGAATAATGCAATGCTCGCAAACTCCACGCCTTTCGCAGCTGCTGAATCAAGTACAATTCCTGAAATCTTCGAATTGCCTTTTGCAGCACTTTCCACAGCATTCTGCGAAGCTCCTGCCGGTGCCTGCGCATTTACATTCTGACACAAAATGGCCGCCAACAAAATCAGCAGGCTATTTTTAAAGATGAGGAGCAATGTTTTTTTCATGATTTTAAAACTTTGATAAAAAGAGGGGACATTTCACCTGTCCTGACTTAAATACAATTCCTGATACAAAAGAAAAATATTGTCTCCACTTCCAAAGTGATAATAGACAGCCGGGCTGTTTTCATCTTCCAATTGCCGCTTTTGTCCGTTACGACATGTACAGGCAGCGCGCTGGCCTTGTAGGATATGAAGCAGAGCTGGTATAATTTTGGTAAAGTGGGGCCTGGGGACAGGATATTACCATTACTTAGCCATTTGTATTTTACTTTTAGCCACGAAATTGGTTTTAGCTTCCCATTTTTCCGCGACTAAACGCTCTTCTGTTCATGAATGATGTTGCAATCGACTTTTCAAAAGTCCACCAGATCCAGGTATTCGGTATTACCATTCTGGAACCTTCCACTGTGTTATCGAGCCTTGCGATGACGGTTATCTGCATCTATGCATTTTTCCATCTTAACAAGCTGGGGAGAGCACATCGGATGTATAAACAAATCCAGTATTTCTTCCTTTTTATGGCGATTGCAACTGCGATTGGCGGTGTATTAGGTCACGGATTTTTATACCTCACCGGACAGCGTGGCAAAATTCCCGGCTGGTTTGCGAGCATGATCGCCGTAGCACTGTTTGAACGCGCCGCGATCTGGCACATCAAACCACTATTGAATAAGAGAAACGGACAATATCTCGGCTGGCTGAACTACGTGGAGCTAACGGTTTTCTTTGTACTGACTTTCGTGACATTGAACTTTATCGTTGTCGAAGTTCACGCATTCTACGGTTTGTTCCTGATGCTATTCCTGATCGAGATATATGTTTATAAAAAACGCAAGGATCCAGGTAGTGTCAATATTTTCATCGCAACGCTCTGGGGCGCCATTGCAGCCGGGTTACATGCATTGAAATTCAGCTTCGGTCCGTGGTTCAACTACAATGATATCAGCCACATCGCCATGGCAACCTCGATCTGGTACTACTACAAGGGAGCCCGCCAGATGATTTATTATGGAGATGAAATGATTGTACCTGAAGAGGTGATACAGGAGGAAGAGTGACACTTCGACTGCGCTCAATGTGAAAAAGGAGAAGGAGGAAAGGGAGGAGGGACGAAAGGGAGGAGACATGAACTAAAATAATGCGAAAAGGTGTCCTAACAGACACCTTTTCGCATTTACATCCCTCGTCCCCTTCCTCCTTCCTCCTTTCTCCCCTACTTATTAGGTTGCGGGGTATAACGCAGGTAAGGTTTTACGATGTTAAGACCTTTTGTGAATTTCTTCTCGGCATCTTCTGTGCTCACAGCCGGCACTACGATCACATCTTCGCCATCTTTCCAGTCTGCCGGAGTTGCAACCGAGTAGTTCGCAGTCAGCTGCAATGAATCGATTACGCGCAGAATTTCATTGAAGTTACGTCCGGTAGATGCCGGGTAAGTCAATGTGAGTTTGATTTTCTTGTCAGGTCCGATCACGAATACCGAACGCACGGTAGACTTTTCGCTTGCATTCGGGTGGATCATATCATATAGCTGAGCTACTTTCCGTCCTTCATCTGCGATGATCGGGAAATTAACTTCTGTGTCATTTACTTCATTGATATCCGGAATCCAGCGGTTGTGGGAATCAATATCATCCACGCTCACTGCCAGTACTTTAACATTGCGCTTCTGGAACTCTCCCTGCAACAAGGCAGTTTTGCCAAGTTCTGTTGTACAAACAGGCGTGAAATCCGCCGGGTGAGAAAACAGCAAGCCCCAGCTTTCGCCAAGCCATTCATGGAATTTAATTGGTCCCTGCGTAGTGTTTGCCTCGAAATCAGGGGCAATATCTCCAAGTCTGAGTGACATATGTTTTTGTATTTAAGTGAAACAATAATAATCTACCAATATTGTAGAGTTTAACACAAAATTAAATAAATAGTTTCATTTGGAATCAAATGCAGGAGAATTCCTTGCATACCAGAAAATGGCTCAGAAAAGCTGCATTGCCCCCATTCCCGCACATTTAACCTGATTTTAAGGTGCCTTTAACTGCGTTTTAATTGCAGCTAAGCTCCTTTGAATAA
>NZ_JBHYGF010000195.1:0-7804 GCF_051859145.1 Dyadobacter sp. | reverse complement strand
CTGGCCCCGGTGTTGATATCCTTTATCATGAAAGGTAAGTTCCGGCCCGATCACGCCAATCCAGTTAACAGAGTTCTCGAACGTGTTTATGAGCCCGTCATCAGGGGGGTTTTAAAATGGCGCAAGACTACATTGGCCGTCAACATTATTGCGCTTTTGGTCACTATACCATTACTGACCAGTCTTGGGTCTGAGTTCATGCCACCACTGGATGAGCAAAGCATCCTTTTCATGCCTGTAACGCTGCCGGACATATCGAATTCAGAAGCAAAACGGATCCTGCAGGTACAGGACAAAATTATTAAATCAGTTCCTGAGGTTGATAAGGTATTGGGAAAAGCTGGAAGGGCAAGTACTGCTACCGACAACTCTCCGATCAGCATGATTGAGACGATCATCAAATTGAAACCAAAGTCCGAGTGGCGCGAAGGGGTTACAAAGAAGGATATTATTACCGAGCTTGATGCTAAACTTCAGATTCCGGGCGTAATCAACGGCTGGACCCAGCCGATCGTCAACCGGATCAACATGCTTTCGACCGGGATCCGTACTGATGTAGGTGTTAAAGTGTATGGCCAGAATTTGGATACCATCGCCAATGTGTCTGAAAGGGTTAAAAAAACGCTCGAAGGCACGGCAGGTATAAGTGACCTGTATGTAGAACCCGTGACAGGTGGAAAGTATTTGTCTATCAACCCAAGAAGAGAAGATTTAAGCCGTTATGGGCTTAATGTCGATGATGTAAACCAAGCCGTAGAATTTGCATTGGGGGGGGCACCGATAGGAAACACCATTGAGGGCAGAAAGCGGTTTTCAATCAGCGTCAGGCTTGCCCAGAATTACCGAAACAGCGTAGAAACCATCAAGAGGTTACCATTGATGTCTGCATCTATGGGTGAAGTACCCCTATCAGCGGTGGCTGATGTGGTATTTGAAAACGGTCCTCCGATGATAGCCTCCGAAAACGCCATGCTGCGTGGCGCAGTATTGTTCAATGTTCGCGGCCGTGATCTGGGCGGAACCGTCCAGGAAGCCATCGAAAAGATCAGTAAATCAAATGGCGTGCTTCCACCGGGTTATTACCTGGAATGGAGCGGACAGTATGAAAACCTGATACGCGGTAAGCAGACGCTTTTGTGGATTGCTCCGGTCGTGCTGCTAATTATTTTCTTTTCACTGTATTTCGCTTTTCATTCCCTACGCGAAGCATTTTTAAGCCTGATCACTGTACCCTTTGCTTTGATCGGTGGGGCGTATATGATCTATTTCTGGGGTGTTAACCTCTCGGTCGCAGTGGCTGTGGGTTTTATTGCTTTGTTTGGTATTGCCGTAGAAACCGGTATCGTCATGGTCATCTATCTGAATGATGCCATGCAGCAGCTGGTCACTAAAAAAGGGAATTCTGCTCAGTCAATTACCGGAGATGACCTGCGCGAGTACGTAATCCATGGGGCGGTAAAACGTTTGCGGCCCAAGCTGATGACAGTGTGCGTTTCGCTGTTTGGATTGGTGCCGGTACTTTGGGCCAATGGCGTAGGAACGGATGTGATGCAGCCGATTGTACTACCGATGATCGGAGGCGTGCTCACATCATCTACCCACATCCTACTAGTAACACCACTGATATTTTTAATGACAAAGGAGTATGAGCTTCGTAAATACGGAAAACTGCAAATCCATGATACACAGCACTAGTTATGTAAAATGGTTAATCCTGTTTCTGCTTCCGCTTACAGGTTGGGCACAGAAGCCGGTGTTTACACTGGATACTATTTTACAACGGATTGATAACAACAACCTGATGCTGCAGTCCTATGGGCTTAAAGCGGACAGTTACAAACATAGTGGTGATGCAGCCACGGCCTGGATGCCGCCTATGGTAGGTTTGGGGACTTTCATGACCCCTTATCCCAATCAAATGATTATGGAATCCCGCGACAAAGGAAACCTGATGCTGCAGATCGAGCAGGATATACCTAATCTGGCAAAGCTCAGTGCGAAAAGAAAATACGTCGCTTCCCAGGGCAATGTGGAAAGGGCCAACCGTGATATTACCCTCAATACATATAAGGCACAGGCAAAACGACTTTATTTCAACTGGCTCATTGCCCTCCAGCGTGTAAGCGTGCTTGAAGAGAATGAGAAAATCATGGTTATGATGAAGAAGATCGAAGAAGTCAGGTATCCCTATAACCAGTCACAACTTGGAGGGGTATTCCGGGCTGAATCGAAAATCCTGGAAAACCAGAATATGATCCGTATGCAGGAAGGCGCTATTGGAAAGGCAAAAGGATGGCTCAATAGCCTGATGAATGTAGTGGGTAATCAAGATTTTGAAATTGACACGACCTATAAACCTTCCTTCCAGCCGGCCATGTACTACGATACCGCTACGCTGGCTGACGCACGAATGGATGTTTTTAAAATGAATCAAAGTATCCGGTCCATGCAGCTTAATATCGAAAGCATGAAACAGCAAAAAAAACCGGATTTTAAAATCCGCTTTGACCACATGTACCCATTGGACGCAATGATGCCCAATGCTTACAGCGTAATGGGCATGCTTAGTATCCCGATAGCTCCCTGGTCATCTAAGATGTACAAGTCCGATATCAAAGCAATGCAGCTCAATATCCAAGGGATGCAGAAGGAGCGTTCTGCCATGCTGGTAGAAACCCAGGGAATGCTTTATGGTATGCAGTCAGAGATCGAGTCCATGCAAACCAGGGTCAGCACCATGCAGGAAAAAATAATCCCGGCCCTTCAAAAAGCAATGGACGCATATTTTGCCAATTATCAGGAGAATAAAGCCCAGCTACCTGTTGTAATAGATGCCTGGGAAGCTTTGACGATGATGCAAATGAATGTGCTGGACGAAAAATTGAAACTCTATGAAATGATTGTGGATTATGAAAAAGAAGTATATCGTTAGCCAGCTAATCGTGCTGTTACTGGCTACCGTATTTTTAAGCGCCTGTGAGAGTCAACCCCAAAAAGATGGGGATACGGCTCATGGGAAATCAGAGCAGTATACCTGTCCGATGCATCCGCAGGTAATTAGCAGCAAACCAGGCAAGTGCCCGGTCTGTGGCATGGGCCTGGTAGCAAAAGAGGCTAATAATGAGCTGATTGTTGATACTAGTTTCAATGCACTGTTAAAGCCGGTGAATGCCCAGGTGATTGCCGACATTCCACTGATCAATGCCGAAAGCGGGATGCGAATTTTTTCAGCCCAGGCACAAGGCGTTGTAACTTATGACAGCCGGAGCCAGGTCTCACTTTCATCCAGAGTCGGTGGCCGTATTGAAAAGCTGCTGATCAAATACAACTACCAGCCTGTCAGGAAAGGACAATTGGTGATGGAGGTTTATTCACCAGATCTGGCATCAGCTCAAAGGGAACTTTTGATGCTTGGTAACGATGAAGGCAGCCGGGATTTATTACTAAAAGCAAAACAGCGCCTGCTGTTGCTGGGAGTGACACCGGGGCAGATTGAGGATATTCTCAAGTCTGGAAATATCCTCTATAAGGTACCGGTATATAGTCCTGCCAATGGATACATCCTGGAACAATCAGCCAGCTTGCCGCATGCGGGCGCGGCTATGACAGCGCCTTCCGGCAGTGATGGCGCGGCAATGGATGAGATGGCTGGCAGCTCAGCTGCATCAGCAGCTCCTACAAGGCCATTGGCGGCGGTTTCACCCGTCCTTTTGCGTGCCGGGCAATATGTTACAGCCGGACAAACCCTGTTTACTATTTATACGTCTCAGGGCTTGATTGCTGAATTCGCGTTATCATCAGCTATATCTTCCCGCATCAAATCAGGACAAAAGCTGCTCTTTTATGCGGGCAATGACAAAGAAACTATGGCCAGTGGCCAGATTGGCCTGATCCAACCAGTCCTTCGAAGCGGCGAGAGTTTCACCTTGGCCAGGGTTTATCTTCCGGGAAAAAACCTAACGCCAGGCCAACTGCTGACAGCGAACATTCCCATTGTTTTTCAAAATGGGCTATGGCTGGATAAAAAGGCGGTCTGGCAGACCGGCAGCAAATCTATTGTATTTAAGCGGCAGGGTAAAGTGCTGGTACCCATGAAAGTTAAAGCCGGGGCGGTTGTAGATGGGATGGTGCAAATACTATCTGATATCCAGGATTGGAAAGTAGCATCCAATGCGTCGTATTTGATAGACAGTGAGAGCTTTATTAAGGATAACAGTCTTGTTGAAAATTAAAATATGAAAAGAATCACGTTTTTGAGGCTCGCCACTTTGGCATCTTTTACGCCTGGGATGCTTCTGATTGCTTGTCAAGATGATAAAAAGAAAAAGGCCGCAGAAGCCGGGCAGAAGACTTATACCTGTCCTATGCATCCACAAATAGTTCAGGACAAACCGGGTAGTTGTCCTATATGTGGTATGGACTTGGTCATCTTTGATAAAAGTAGTAAGGATGCCTCTATCACACTAGGTGAAAGTCAAATAGCATTGGCCAACATTACTACCATGGCAATGGGCAGCGGCCTTTTGTCGAATTCCAAAAGGCTCAATGGCCGGCTTGCTGTGAACCCTGACCAAACTGCTGTTGTATCCAGCCGCGTGGCAGGGCGTATTCAGGTGTTATATATCAAAGAAACCGGTGTACCAGTAAGGAAAGGACAGGCGCTTTATAAAATATACTCTGAACAGCTTTCCGCATTGCAGCAGGAATATTTGTTAGCATATGCCCAGATAAAACAGTTTCCTTCTGACACCCGATTTGAAGCCATCGAAAAGGCCGCCCGTCAAAAACTACGTTTATATGATCAAAGTGAAGAAGATATACAAAGCTTAACAGTAAGCCAGAAGCAGGAGCCATACATTACTTACCGGGCACCGATCAGCGGCACAGTATCTGAGCTTTCGGTAACAGAAGGTCAATATGTAAACGAGGGGAGCGCGATACTACGCCTTGAAGACTACTCTTCTTTATGGGTTGAAGCCGATATTTATCCGGCAGAAGCGGCCAGCATCCGAACAGGGCAAAAGGTACAGGTGCAAGTTACAGGCTGGGAAGATAAACCCCAGCCAATGCGCATCGACTTCATTGTTCCGGCAATTCAGAGTGGCAGCCAGCTGATGCAGGTCCGCGGAACGGTTCCAAATCCAGGCAGCCGGTGGCAGCCAGGATTACAAGCTAATTTGATATTACCGGTTACCGGAACGATTAATGCTATGACTTTACCTGTCGATGCAGTGATCCGTGACGCAAAAGGCGCGCATGTATGGATTGAAACGAAGCCTGGTACATTTCTGGCGCGAATGGTCTCTACCGGAATCCAAAATGCTGACCTGGTCGAAATCAAGGAGGGTATTTCAAAGGATGAGAAAGTGGTTGTTACAGGTGCTTATCTTTTATATAGTGAATATGTATTAAAAAAGGGGTCGGATCCCATGGCGCTGCATCAACATGAATAACCAATTTTTAACCATAAATTTTAGTAAGATGAAAAAAGCAACCAAATGGGCCCTGCCGGTGGCAATGATAGTATTTCTTTCGGCCTGCGGCAGCAAAAATGAAGAAGGTAACACCGGTTCCCATCAGGATTCAACAGCCCATGAGCACCATGAAGGCATGGATATGGGTGGCAAAGAAACAAGTAAAGTCGTATTGAAAGATGATAAGCTTGATGCAGTTTACCAGCACTATATTCATTTGACCACGGCTTTAATTAATTCAGATGAAGCAGAAGCAAAAATAGCCGCCAGTGCCATAGAAGCAGGTTTAGGCCAGATTCCGCAAGGATCCCAGGCCGCTAAAACAGCTTCTCAAATTACAGAGGCCAAAGGCATTGAATCCCAAAGGACTTTATATTCTGCACTAAGTGATGAGTTTATACCCCTGGTTAAAAAAGCCGGGTTGAACAGCGGCGAACTGTATGTTGATTTTTGTCCAATGGCAAACAAAGACAAAGGTGGCTATTGGTTGTCTGCGCAAAAAGAAATTAAAAACCCATACATGGGAAATAAGATGATTTCCTGCGGAGAGGTAAAGGAGACAATAAATTAACAGTGGTATGTATTGGATCAGGACATAGCCCTGATCCAATTTTCAACAACATTTAAAAACACTTCTGATGAAACTAATCACTATACTACTACTACTATTGCTGCCTGTTGGGGAAGCTTTCGCACAGCACCAACACGGTGCTGTATCACCCGTACCGACACCTGCTAAAAAACCGCTTTTAGAAAATTCAAAAGGTGGCAAGGTCGAATACCACCTGTATGTGAATGACACATTGGCTAACATCAGTGGCAAAAAAAAGGTCTCAGCGCTTGCCATGAATGGTCAGATCCCTGCACCGACCTTACATTTTACAGAGGGTGACACTGCCGTGATCCATGTGCATAATCTGATGCACCATGAAACTTCAATCCACTGGCATGGCCTTCTTTTGCCCAATAAAGAGGATGGCGTTCCTTATCTGACAACAGCCCCGGTCGAGCCGGGCGGGCAGTACACATTTACCTTTCCCCTTATTCAAAGCGGAACGTTTTGGTACCATTCCCATACCATGCTCCAGGAGCAAAGCGGATTGTATGGTTCAATCGTGATCCAGCCTAAAAAGAAGGTTTATGAAGTAGACAAGGAGTTTGTGCTTTTGTTATCAGACTGGACAGATGAGAACCCAAGGCGTGTGCTAAATGCGTTGAAAAGGAATGATCCGGCTAGTGAGTGGTATTCTATTAAAAAAGGGTATGCCCAGAGCCTTGATAAGTTAATACAGCACAAAGGATTGGGCAACAGGCTCAAGAATGGCTGGAAACGTATGCCGCCCATGGACCTGTCTGATGTTTATTACGCAGCATTTCTGGCAAATGGAAAACGCAAAGAAAGTATTCCGGATTTAAAACCCGGTGATAAAGTCCGGTTACGTGTCATTAACGGTTCAGCTTCAACCTATTTTTATCTGCATGGCGGGGCGGGGAAGCTGGAATTGATTTCATCTGATGGGATCGATGTAAAGCCAATCAAAATAGACCGATTACTGATGGGAATTGCTGAAACTTATGATTTTCTGTTGACTGTCCCAAAGAATAAAACCATGGAGTTTAGGGCAACTGCCCAAGACGTCTCCGGATTTGCTTCTTTATATTTCGGGAAAGGGGATACACTATCTGCCGCACCGATCCCCAGGCCTAACGTTTGGAATATGGATGAGATGATGATGAGCATGGCTGTTAATTTCCCAGATAGAATGAACCATTCGGGAATGGGTGAAATGGACCATAGCAAAATGAAAATGGAGCCCGACGAGAAACAGCAGCCCACCGCCAAACCTGAAAAATGACATGAAGGTATGGACATGGACAAAATGGACCATAGCAAAATGAAAATGGAGCCCGACGAGAAACAGCAGCCCACCGCCAAACCTGAAAAAGGACATGAAGGTATGGACATGGACAAAATGGACCATAGCAAAATGAAAATGGAGCCCGACGAGAAACAGCAGCCCACCGCCAAACCTGAAAAAGGGCATGAAGGCATGGACATGAGCAAAATGGACCATAGCAAAATGAACATGGAACCATCCCAAAAAAAGCAGCCTGCTGACAAACCTGAAAAAGGGCACGAAAGTATGGACATGGACAAAATGAACATGGAACCATCCCAAAAGAAGCAGCCTGCCGAAAAACCTGAAAAAGGGCACGAAAGTATGGACATGGACAAAATGGACCATAGCAAAATGAACATGGATGGGATGCAGATGGATGGGATGCAGATGGGTAAAACCGACTCGCTGACTACATTCAATTATGATTTA
>NZ_JBHYGF010000194.1:0-7840 GCF_051859145.1 Dyadobacter sp. | reverse complement strand
CAATGCTCAGTACAAGCGGGGAATAAAAGGGGTTCATCCCGGTTTCCTGGCTACTTACTACTCTTTCTTTCTGTGTAATTGCCTGCTCAAATTCCTGTTCCAACTGTGTAGCAACAGCCACTTCTTCCGCGGGCGCTTGTTGTAAAAATGCCGGCTCGCCTGGTGTGTCATCTGTAACTTCAATCTGCGCAACCGGACTGCCGATCGGCACCACGTCATTTTCCTTCACAAGCCATTTGACCAGCTTGCCTACGTAAGGGCAAGGTACTTCGGTATCCACCTTATCAGTCGCTACTTCCAGAACGGAATCGTCTACCACCACTGCTTCGCCTTCTTTTTTGAGCAGGTGCAACACGGTGCATTCCATTATGCTTTCGCCCATTGAAGGCATTACCATTTCTAAAATTTTCATAAAAACTATATTAACCGGCAACAATAGTCGCCCGTAATGGATCAATTCCCTAAGCTTTCGTCACCAGATTGGCTTTCAATATGGTTTTTCTTAAAAGATTAAGTACATAGGAAGATGTAAGTTCGATGTTTATTTTCCGGTCATTTCGCAAAGTCAGCAGTTGCGTAAAGGTTTCATTTGGCCCTGCACACGCAATCCAGACTGTCCCTACCGGCTTTTCCGGCGTGCCTCCATCCGGTCCGGCAATGCCGGTTGTGGCGATTGCAAAAGTGGTATTCAGGAGATTTCTTGCTCCTTCGGCCATTTCACGGGCAGTTTGCTCGCTCACCGCTCCGAATGCATCGAGTGTTTCTTTCTTTACGCCCAACACATTCATTTTGATCGCATTGCTATAACTCACAACGGAACCCTCAAAATAGCGCGAAGATCCTGCGACCGCCGTAATGCGACTGGCCACATAACCGCCGGTGCAGCTTTCCGCGGTTGACAGTGTAGCCTGGTTTTGCATCAGCAAGGAACCCACAACCGTTTCAAGTTCATCAAGATCGAAGCCGAAAACGTGTTCTTCGATGACCGGCATTACCTTATCAACCTGATCCTGCAACTCTTTTTCGAGAAGCGCCTGATCAGTGCCGGTACCTGTCAGCCGCAGACGAACCTGACCGAAATGAGGCAGGTAGGCAAGCTTGATATGTGTGGGCAATGCAGTTTCCCAGTCAGCTATTTTCTCAGCCAGAAAAGATTCTCCGATTCCGATCGTACGAATGGATTTATGCTGGATGATCGAAGTCGGGAACTTTGCTTTGAGCCGCGGCAGTATCTCGTGCTCCATCAGGTTCTTCATTTCATAAGGAACCCCGGGCAGTGACACGTACACGACATTATCTTTTTCAAACCACATTCCGGGGGCGGTACCACAAAGGTTTGGTATATAGGTACAGTTTTTGGGTAGTGCTGCCTGTTGAACATTCATCTCGGTCATGGCGCGACCTCTTTTCTCAAAAAACGAGGTTACAAGTGCCAGGGCGTCCTGATTGATTTCAAGTTCAGTGCCGAAATATTCGCAAAATGTGTGTTTGGTAATATCGTCGCGGGTTGGTCCGAGACCTCCCGTAACTATAATTACCTGCACGCGCTGACTTGCTTCTGCGAGTGCGTCAAGTATATCCTGCTTGTTGTCTCCAACAGAAGTTTTTCGCACCGGACGAATGCCGATGTCAGTCAATTGAGTGCCAATCCATTGGGTATTGGTATCGGTTATCTGACCAAAAAGTATCTCGTCACCGATGGTAATTATTTCAGCCCTTGTCGAAGAAATCATCTCGTTGAAATGGATTGTTAAGAACCGTTAATTCCCAAAAATAAGTAAAATTAATCGTTATTGAGTACGTTTGAACCTTAGTCCGGTACCAACCAAGTCTTTTGTAATGAAACATAAAATTATAGCGCTAACGTTGTTTTCACTGCTTTCAGCTACCGCCTCCATGGCGCAGTTTAACCTCGGGAAGGTGTTTGATAAGGTAGGGGGGAAGAATAGCACCGGCCTCGCCGAAAATGAGATTGTCCAGGGATTGAAGGAGGCTTTGAATGTAGGTATCAGCAATGGATCGGCAGAAGCGTCCAAAGTGGATGGTTTTTTCAAAAACGAGCTGATCAAAATTGCTGTACCGCCTGAGGCGCAGAAAGTCGCAGAGACTTTGCGGAAAATGGGACTGGGTGCACAGGTAGATAAGTTTACCTTGTCCCTCAACCGCGCAGCGGAAGATGCAGCTAAGAAGTCGAAACCGATCTTCGTTAAAGCAATCACTTCCATGACGGTGCCCGACGCACTCGGTATCCTCAAAGGCCAGGATGATGCGGCAACACAGTACCTTAGAAAATCAACGAATGATGATTTGTTCAAAACATTTTACCCGGTTGTAGACAGCACTTTGAACCTCAACAAGGCGACTGAATATTATGCGGATATTGTAAATACTTATAACCAGCTCCCGCTTGTGAAGAAGGTTAATCCTGACCTGAAAGAATACGCAACCCAGAAAACGATTGACGGACTGTATGTTCTGATTGCGCAGGAAGAGAAAAAGATCCGTGAGAACCCTGGTGCGAGGGTAACTGATTTGTTAAAGAAGGTTTTCAGCAAATCCGGAAAGTAGCATTTCAAGGCTATTGTAAACGTCAAATGCTTACTTTTGCTGAAAATTAACACCGTTATGAAAAAGTCAGAAATACATTTCACCGTTGAATTAGACGATAAAAATATACCTGAAAAGATATTCTGGGATGCTACCGACAACCCGAATGAAGGTATCAACGACACCCGCGCCATTGCGATTGCGGTTTGGGACCATTATCACAGAGGTACCCTTAAAATCGACCTTTGGACAAAAGATATGGAGGTTTTCGAAATGAAGCGCTTCTATATCGAACTCATGAGCGGAATTGCCGATACCATGCTCACCGCGACAAACGACCGCGTGATGGCGGAAGCCATCGAAGGCTTGTGCGAAACGCTCAGCAAGAAGCTGGATGAGGAGATGAAGGCTGCTAAGTAGTCTTCGGCGTGGCAAGTCGCAATGTCCCTTCGACTGCGCTCAGGGTGACAAAAATACATCTATGCCTTGTCACCTTGAGCGCAGTCGAAGGGTTAAAGCGACAATGCAGCCTGCTCCTTCTTAGGCAGGCTCTTCCCGACTAGCTCATAAGAATCTCTCACCCATTCAAATAAAAGCTCACTTGGAATACTGCCGGTAACATTGACAGTATTCCAGTGTTTTTTATTCATGTGATAGCCCGGCAGTACGTCGGGGTATTTTTCTCTGAGCTCTACTGCTTTTTCAGGATCGCATTTTGCATTAAAGCCAAATTTCGGTGCATCCAGCGAGGTTAGCAGAAATACTTTCCCTTTTACTTTAAATACCAGTGTGTCTGGACCGAAAGGTAGTTCCTCGGTTACGGCAGGTAGTTTGAGGCAGTAGTCACGCAGCGATTCGAGGTTCATCTTGTTAATGCTCTTACGATCATTACTATAAGACAGATCAAAAACATGACGATGGAAATGCGGTTGATTCCGTGCATCATGCGCAGGTTAAATGAGTCGGGCGCATTCGGATCTTTTTTCTTAAAAACCCTTACGAAGTAGTAAAACACGTCGCCCAGTTGGAAGTACTTTTTCATATTGTCTGATTGATTAATGCTTTTTTAACCAAAATTTCACGTTCACTGGGTTCAATCCAGCGGCCATCTTCACGAATAAGCTCAATCAGTTCGTCCACGGCCTTTGCCGCCGTCACCGATCTTTTAATCACTTCCTGGCCGCGGTACAAAGCAATTTTATCTTTGCCCATTCCCACATATCCATAATCCGCGTCGGCCATTTCGCCAGGCCCGTTCACAATGCAGCCCATGATACCGATTTTCACGCCTTTCAGGTGCTCGGTATGTTTACGGATCATTGCTGTGGTTTCCTGCAGGTCAAAAAGCGTCCTGCCGCAGGATGGACAAGAGATATATTCCGTTTTTGACATTCTTGTACGCGCTGCCTGCAAGATCCCGAAGGCAATATTGTTGTAGGAAGCGGCAATGGTCAGCTTGTCGTCGTGCAATGTATTTCCATCAAAATCTGGGCGAAGTATCACACCATCACCAAACCCGTCCACCAGTAAGCCGCCGATATCAGTTGCAGAGTAAAGTGTCAGCTTATCTCCGATATCAGTCTTGTAATTCCTCTCAATAACAACAGGTACCTTGATTTTCAGCTCAGTCATTTTGTAAAAAAACCTGCGCAGCTCGGGCATTGCATGTTTGTTCTGAGTAAAAACTATGAGTACAATCTTGTCAGTTTCGCTGATATTATTCAGGAATGTATCGTCAAAGGCATGAATGTTACCTCTTACAAAATTGAGCTGCCCACTCACTCCATTTACTGCCGAAGCCCATTCTTCTGCTTTGAACAATGGGAACTTGCTTTCTCTTTCCGGATGATGCAACCATTGTTTGTAATCCACAATTTCCTTCAATCCATTCGGCAGCATAAAAGGAACAGGATTCTGAGCTGTGTAAATGTAGTCTGCGCCCAGATCGTTCATCGCCCATTTATCAGGAACAGGCAGGAAAAAGTGCCCGATGCTTTTCAGGTCTGAAAGGTTTTGAACAGGAATATCAGAGTAGTCAGCAATTACCCGCGGTACATTGAGGTGACCAAGGTTATTGACTTCGTAAGTATCTCTACGGGTATATTGAAAAGGATTGATCGGGTTGCCGGCAATGGGCTCTATTGCATCGTGCGGTACGCGACTGGTATATCTTTCAATTAAAGCGCGCGCAACCGGCGCTTCTTTTTCGGGGGCTTCGGTAAGCGAAACCCTCACGGTGTCTCCCAATCCATCTTCCAGCAAAGTACCGATACCCACAGCCGATTTGATCCGGCCGTCTTCCGCCTCTCCGGCCTCTGTTACGCCGAGGTGAAGCGGATAGGGTTTCAGACCTTCTTCATCCAAACGTTGTACCAGCAGGCGGTAGGCTTCTACCATCACCTGCGTATTGCTGGATTTCATCGACAATGCGATGTTATAGTAGTTCAGCTCTTCGCAGATCCGCAGGAATTCCAATGCGGATTCCACCATACCGAGTGGCGTGTCCCCATATCGGCTTAGTATCCTGTCCGAAAGAGAGCCGTGGTTGGTACCAATGCGCATGGCTGTTCCGTACTCCTTGCATATTCTGACCAATGGAATGAATTTCTCCCTGATCCTTTCAAGCTCGGCCGCGTAAGAAGCGTCTGTATAATCGATGATTTCGAATCGCTTTTTGTCGGCGTAGTTTCCGGGGTTGATCCGCACTTTCTCGACAATGCGGGCGGCCAGTTCGGCGGCGTTGGGGGTAAAATGAATATCCGCAATCAATGGAACGTTTATGCCAAGTTTACGCAGCCCGTTTCTGATATTTTCAAGATTTTGAGCCTCTTTTACACTAGGAGCTGTGATCCGCACGTATTCGCATCCGGAATCTACCATTCGTACAACCTCGTCAATGGAACCCTGGGTGTCCATTGTGTCTACGGTTGTCATGGATTGAACCCGGATCGGGTAATCGGAGCCCATGGGCAGGTCTCCGATCTGAATTGTAATGGTTTTTCTGCGTTGATATGCTGTCAGCGATGGACAGTACAGGTTACTTTTTGTCTCAGAAGGTGCGATGATCATGGAATTTGATTGTGATCCGGTAAGCACAAAGGTCTTAAAAGAATAACACAATCGGAATTACATTCGTGCCTTTTTAAGGGTTTGCATCTTCAATCCTCGTACCGGAATCAACTGTGATGATGTAACTTTTTCCACCTTCTCTTTCAATGGCCGCAGCTACTTCTTCGGCTTTTTGAGGCGCGTAAACGAACATACAGCCACCGCCGCCTGATCCGTTTATTTTCCCGCCCAATGCACCTGCAAGCAAGGCTGCATCCATCATCCGCTCTATCTTGGGAGTTGAAGTGCGTTTAAAATCGCGAAGGTTTTTGTAGTGCCTGTATAGTAAATCACCGAAATGTTTGTCGAAAGATTGATCCGCATTCTCTTCCGAACTTTGGCTCAGAAGCGCCTTGCCTTCGAGTAGTATATCCCGGTCCTCTACATTGGCGCGCAAAAGCCCGAGCTCGTCTTCCGAAAGAATGTTCCGGTAGTCAGTAAGGTGCTCAGGTGGTGTGCTGAAAATTGAAAATTGCGGGTTGAAGGAGGTTACTTTTCTAATCACATCCTCCATTCCAAAACGGCACCTTGCCAAAATCCCGAGGGTATCTTTTGGTTCAAGGGAATCGCCGAGAACGAAGGTGCCCAGCTTGGGCGTGAGCGTTTCAACCCTGATTTCGGGCGTGGATTCGAGGTATATCACATTTCCGATTGCGGTAGAATAATGGTCCATCATGCCGCCGGGCTCTCCGAATTCGAGTACCTCGGCTGCATTGGCTATTTCTCCCAGCTCCTTTTGAGAATAATTGGCGGGATTGTCGCTCATCCTGTCCAGGAAGTGTGCCCACGAAACAATGAGGGCAGACGAACTTGACGTACCTGAATTGATCGGGATGTTACCGTGTATGGTACATTCAAAACCTCTTGAAAAAACAAGTCCCTTTCGCCTCAGCACATTGATGGTACTGCGAAAATAATCCCGCTGCACCACGTAGGGAAAGGTATCGCGAAGGGAAAAATCTTCCTGGATACCCAAATCAGGCAAATGCAGGATCACCTGATCGTCGTTCCGGTAAGTACCGTCAATACTGATCCTGCGCGATATGGCGGCTGCGATGACGGGTAATCCAAGATAATCCTGGTGTTCACCAAAGAGACAAATGCGGCCGGAAGTTGAAATTCTCATGAACTACCAGCTTTTCTTTTTGTGGCCAAACAGACCGAAATAGAGAATAAACAGGTAGAGCGGTAACATAATCCAGTAAGCTTGCTGCGTGCTGCCAATGGAGTCAGCGATACCTCCGTATACCAGCGGCAGAATAGCGCCACCGGAAATACCCATTACCAAAAGTGCCGAGGCAGTTTTGGTGAATTTACCCAAGCCACTCAGCGACAATGGCCAGAGTGCAGGCCAGATCACCGCATTGGCAAAACCTAATATCGCAATGCAAAGTACGGAAGTGAAGCCCGTTGAATTTACTGCAACCAGGGTAACAATTACACCCAGGATCGCGCAAAATTTGAGATAAGCTTGTTGAGAAACATATTTAGGGATCAATGCAACCCCAAGAATGTAGCCGAACATCATTCCATAAAGTGTGTAAGTACCGAAAAGGCGCGCTTCTTCTTCTGCGAAGCCAAGGTCGATACCATAGCTGATAATTGTGTCACCGGCGATTACCTCCACACCCACATAACAGAACAATGCAATCACACCCATCACAAGGTTAGGGAATTGCAGCACACTCGTTTTAGTTACAACAACCTGCGACGAGCTTACAACCGGCTCTTCTTCCTCTTCGCTCACTTCCACCAGCCCTTTTGAAAACCGGATCATGATCGCAGTAGCCACCAGCACGAGCGTAAGGACAATGTAAGGAGTAACCACTTTATCGAGCTCATCTTTCGGATCAACCGACGAGGCACCCGCCAGCAGCAGCTGACCAAAGATCAACTGGCTGATTACACCGGCTGTTTTGTTGGCAATCCCCATGATACTGATACGCTGCGCAGCACTTTCGCGGGGTCCGAGAATGGTAACGTAAGGATTTGACGCCGTTTGTAATACTGTGAGTCCGATGCCAATTGTGAATAAACCTACCAGAAATAAGCCGTAAGATGCCATGGAAGCGGCAGGTATAAATATCAGGGTACCAGCCGCCATGACCAGCAAAGCGATTGACATTCCGTTTTTGAAACCCGTCTTTTTGAGAACGAGTGAAGACGGGATTGCCATTAAAGTATA
>NZ_JBHYGF010000193.1:3706-7860 GCF_051859145.1 Dyadobacter sp. | reverse complement strand
CAAAACAATTGAACAATACTAAAAGGATCTTATCAATTCCGGACAAAATCTAATCTCCTCGGCTGTTCGGGAATCACTTATATACCGACCTGTACGCTGAGCAAGTTAATTATGTGCCGAAATCCAGAAAAAAAATTGCATTTCAACTTATAAGAAACACAACAAACCTACTGACGAACAGGAGATTATCTTCCTAAAATTCTAATGGAATTGTAAACAGGGGCGCAATTTAGGAATAAGTATTGCCTCTACAAAATCAATCGTTCACAAGGAGTTAAGCTAACCGAGCCGGTTAATTATCAAGAAGATGACGTATAGCGTCGTTGTAAGTACTGCCACTTGTAACCTGTGAGGATTTACGGTCGCGCATGTTCATCACATACTTTCCATTGAAATGCTTCTGGATTTCCTTGATGTGGTGGGTATTAACAATGGCGGCGCGGCTGACACGCAAATAATGTTTCGGCAGTTTTTCTTCCAGCGAAGTGAGCGTGTAATTAAGAAGGTACTTCTGTCCGTCGAGTGTATTCAGGAAAACATATTTTTCTTCTGCCTCAAAGTGCGTGATATCTGTCAGCGGTACCAGCAAGATCCGGTCGCCGGATTTAACCGATAATGAAAAAATCTCCTTTTTCGGCTTCATTTCTTCAAGCAGCCGAAGCAGGTTTTCAGAGTAAGGATTTGCAGCCCCAGCGTCAGCAGCCTTCGTGATATTGCGGATCTTGTCAATTGTTTTAAGTAAACGCTCATTTTCGACGGGTTTCAAAAGATAATCAACCGAGTTTTCCTCAAATGCGCGGATTGCATACTGGTCGTAAGCGGTTGAAAAAACCACAAGCGGCATTTTTGAAAGTTTTGAAAGCATTTCAAATCCATTCAGCAGTGGCATTTCGATATCCAGGAAAATTACATCCGGATCGTGTTTGTTGATCTCGATCAATCCCTCTGCGCCGTTTTTTGCCTCCGATACAATTTCAAAGCTGCCCGAATGCTTTTCTAGCAATCTTCTCAGGCGGCTCAATGCGAGTGGCTCGTCGTCTATCAGAATGGTTTTAAGAGGAAACTGCATGGTAAAGATTTTGATGTTGTCCGATTGCTGATCTTTGAATGCCGATATTTACAGTTTTGGCGGGTTCATTGTGAAGTTCGATCCTGGCCTGTTCCCCGTAGATCAATTTTAGCTTATCCTGGATACTTTTGATCCCGTACCCTGCTCCCATTGTTTCGGGAAACGGAGGTCCATTGTCATGCACACAGAGATGCAACCAGTCTTTTTCTTCATAAATTTTTACTACAATATTCCCGGCCTCCGCCATTCGGGAAACACCATGCTTGATCGCGTTCTCGACAATAGGCTGTAAAATAAACTTGGGGATTTGCAGCTGGCTTAACTCATTTTCTCTCACTTCCACACTAAAATGCAGCCTGTCGCCGAACCTTACCTTTTCTACCTGCAGATAAGTTTCTACCATTTCCAATTCATTCTCAATGGTGTCAAAGTAATCGTTGGTTTTCCTGCCAGTAGTATACCTGAAAAGTTTGGACAGCAGCAGCGTCATCTCTTCGGCTTTGTCGGGATCTTCGTGCACCAGACTGGCAATGCTATTGAGTGAATTATAAAGGAAATGGGGATTAATGCGTGCCTGCAATGCATCCAGCTCTGCGCGGGTTTTCAGTTTTTCAAGATTTAAAAGCTGATATTCCTGATCTGATATTTTTCGCGAAAGCTGCTGGCCGGCTCTTTTTAGATAGTAAAACGCATTGGCAACCGAAATTGGCCCCCATATATACCAGTACCAGGGTGCATTCTGCGCAGCCTCCTCGGGATAGCGGTTACCGTAAGCAATGAAAATTTCGGTTCCGAAGTAGGTGAAGAAGAAAATACCGAAAAGGATGTTTGTGACAGCTATCACAAATGTGAGTATCAGATGTTTCAGCCAAAGCTTTTTCAGGAAAACATCCATGAACTGCGTCAAACCCTGCGTAAAGAGGATGGTCAGAATGCCGGAAAGTACTCCGTTTACGACCAGGAATTGATATAATGTGACCCTGATAGGTTCCTCTGCATAGAAGATCTCAGCTGAGAAAAAGAGAATCGCATTCATTCCGTACAGGAACAATGCGCCCAGGAGCACTGCGACGCAAGTACCTATCCAACCTTTATTTTGAAGTATGCCGACCAGACTGATATCCTGCCACCGGAAAGAACGCTCATTGGAAGTATAGCTGAAATTGGCGCCTTCTACCTTCGCGCCTGTCAGGTCCACATTCAGCAGACTGCTAAAACTCAGGTCTGCATTGGTCAAGTCCGAATTCCGGAAAGTAGTACGGTCGAGTGCAGAAAAACGCAACTTCGCATTGCGCAAATTGGCGCCGTCGAAATTGGTATCCGTTAAACTGGAAAAGCTGAAATCCGCATTTTCCAGGTTCATGTTACTAAAATCCCGTCCGTCCAGGGAAGAAGCCTGCATTTGCAACGGTTTCACATCGCGACTATCCATTCTGACACAAAAAGGCAAAAGTGGAAACAAAGAATGGTAATAAGTAAAAAAGCTTCATGGCTAACAGATTGCGTAATAATTGACACAAATCTATTTTCCATGAAGCTTTTTGGTAAGTTAAATCCGACGAACTACCAGCTTACCGGTATGAATCCCGCCGATACAGGAATAAGCTTACAGTTCTTCAAGCATAATGTTTTTCCACCGCACTTTAATGCCGCCGCCATCGTGGATCTGCAAAGCGATAGAACCGTCGCCGGCACCGATCTTGGCATCTTCAAAGTTCACCATTTCGTTTCCATTCAGCCAGGTTTGTACTTTGTCTCCATTGGCGCGGATGCGGAGTGTATTCCATTCGCCCATTTTCAAGAATCCTTCTTTTTCATCCGGAATCTGAACCAGCCAGTTACGACCGTACGATTCGTAGATTCCACCTGTATCATGATTTGGCGGAGCAACTTCAACCTGCCAGCCTGATACCTTCGTGCCGGTTACTGTTGAGCGGAAGAAAACGCCGCTGTTCCCATTTGCTTCCTGCTTGAATTGTAGCGACAGGTCAAAATTCTTGTAAAACTTGTTGGTAGTTAGGTAACCATATTGTTTATCTGGACCGCTTTCGCAAACGAGCTCGCCTTTTTCAACGTACCACTTCTCGGTACCATTTATTTTCCAGCCTGTTAAGTCCTTTCCATTGAAAAGTTTGACAGGTTTTTTAAGAAATTCTCCGCCAGTTTCTGTAGACACTAAAAATGCCGAGTTAACGAACATAATGGCGCAGCAAATGAGAAGTAATTGTCTTGTTTTTAACATATTGATCTTGGGATTAGGATTAAAAAAAATGTGAGTGAAAGACTGTTAAAATACATTTTCCATTAGTTTTACGGAAAATAACTATTTGGAAAGCTATGAAAAAAAACCGTTTTGTAGGGCGTTGGGCAGCATTTTTTTTGATTGCAACATCAATTTCCAGTACCGTTCTCTCGTGTAAAGAAGATGAAAAAGACAAGGTAAAACCAAAAACCATTACGGACGTGATCCTCGAAAATGATCAGTTCAGTATACTAAGGGATATCATGATCCACGCGGGAATGAGCGATGCGCTGAGATCAGAAAACCTGACCGTTTTTGCACCTGATAACAATGCGTTTGGCAAGGCTAATATCAGTGCAACTCTAATTACTCAGCTTCCAAAGGATTCTGCCAAGCTTTTCCTCCAAAATCATATCTTAAAAAACAGAACTAAATTATCTGACCTGAAAGTGGGCGAGCAGGTTACTTTGAGTAAGGCAAAGGTGAATATCACCAGAGTTGACAGCATAGTTTCGATCAACAAATCCGACGTAGTGATCCCGAATGTGAATGCGGATAATGGCGTGATCCACGTGATCGACAGTGTAGTAGTTAGAAAGTTTTTGTAAAAAAATCCATAAAAAAGCCGCTGCTACATTCGTAACAGCGGCTTTTTTATGCTCTAACCTATATCAGAACTGCTCGGAAGAATCAAAGAAGAAGCTACCTTCAATCTCTGCATTCTCATCTGAGTCTGACCCGTGGATCGCATTGGCCTCCATTGATTTTGCATACAGTTTCCGGATAGTACCCTCTTCTGCATTTGCAGG
Source organism: Dyadobacter sp. (assembly GCF_051859145.1). Classification (GTDB taxonomy): domain Bacteria; phylum Bacteroidota; class Bacteroidia; order Cytophagales; family Spirosomataceae; genus Dyadobacter. Next base: position 3,740 of record NZ_JBHYGF010000193.1, on the reverse strand, counting down.
GTTGGTTGCCCCGATCAATGTGCGGAAATCTGCA
>NZ_JBHYGF010000193.1:0-3696 GCF_051859145.1 Dyadobacter sp. | reverse complement strand
CCTTTTCCAGGATCATCGGAATGATCGCGCCGGAAGACATGTACTTGCAAAGATCATTATAAAAAGGACGCTCCTTATGAACAGCGTAGAACTCGCCAGCACGCTCTGAAGTAAGCTTTGTTTTTTTCAAGGCTACAATACGAAATCCCGCCTCCTCAATCATTTTGATAATTGATCCCGAGTGACCGTCTTGTACGGCATCCGGCTTGATCATTGTGAAAGTTCTGTTTGTTGGCATACGAAAGCAAATTGATTTTGGTGCAAAACTACTATTTTTCATTGTATATCCTTGATAGTTCGGCACGTATGCATTTTAAGGGACAACAGCAGGCTGATACTTAGGCTTTCGGGGCCAAGATTGAGCAAATCCCAACAGTTTTGTTAATTTTGTGGGCTTATTACGCTCTCGAAATTCCCTTTTTGAAATAAATAACTGTGAACCAAACTGTTAAAGAGTTAAGCTCTTTTTTATCCCTTCCCCAAAAAATCATCATTACGATGCACCGCGACCCTGACGCTGACGCGCTGGGATCTTCGCTTGGGTGGGCTAGTTATTTATCCAAAAAAGGACACGAAGTAACTGTCATCAGCCCTACGGAATACGCGGCAAACCTGCGCTGGATGGTTAATCCCGACCTGGTACTCGTTTACGAAAAAGCCTCTGAGCAAGCTAAATGCCGAAAAAAAATTCAGGAAGCTACATTGATCTGCTGTCTTGACTTTTCTGTGTTATCCCGTTTAAAGGACCTTGGAAAGGTAGTTCAGGAAGCACCTGCTCCCAAAATGATGATAGACCACCATCTGGAACCGGAGTACTTTGCAAAATGGATGATCTGGGATACCAATGCGGCTGCAACAGCACAGCTTGTGTATCAGCTGGTAAAAGAACTGGAAAACGATGCGCCGGCCACTGAGATCTTTGACATTCCGATGGCAGAGTACCTGTATGCCGGGATTATGACAGATACCGGTTCTTTCAGACACGCCAATGTTACTGCGGAAGTGCATCTTGCAGTAGCGGACTTAATGCGCACCGGATTCGATTCGAGTCGCGTTCACAGGCTTATTTACGACAATGCGCCGCTTTCCCGCTTACAATTCCTGGGGTATGTACTTTCGCAAAAGCTTGTGGTATTACCTAAATACAGAACTGCTTATATGGTACTTACCGAGGCTGAACTTCAAAAATTCAATTCAAGTACCGGCGAAACAGAGGGTATCGTTAATTACGGTTTGCAGGTCGAAAATGTGGTGATGTCCGCTATGTTCATCGAGCGCAAAGGAGAGATCAAGATTTCTTTCCGGTCTGTCGGTACGTTTTCGGTAAGAGATCTTGCGAGTACCCATTTCAATGGCGGCGGCCACAAGAATGCGAGTGGAGGAAGATCAGAACAATCAGTAAATGAAACTGTTGAATACTTTTTAAGTATCCTCCCAACATACGAACAGGCGCTTTTGAGCGTTGACTAAGCTTTATATTGCCCTATCAAAATTCACCCAAATATTCCAAATTAAAACAATCAAATGAATCTTAAAACAATCAGTTATGCGATGGGCATAACGATCCTCGCGGCTTCTTGTAATCAGTATAAGACGCAGGTTACGGAGAACGGGCTAAAATATCAGATCTTCGAACATGAAGATGATGCCAGAAAAGCTAAGCTTGGAGATATTATGTCTTTCCACCTGGTTTTGAAAAACGGTACAGATTCAACCCTTCGCGATACCTATAAAGAAGGTAACCCTGTGAAGATGGTATTGCAGGCGCCTCCTTTCAAAGGAAGCTTTGAGGAAGGACTTGCATTACTTGCAACTGGCGATAGCGCGAAATTCATGATCAATGCAGATACATTGTTTGCTAAAATGATGCAGCCAATGCCGCCGATGATCAAAAAAGGTTCTGAGATCAGCTTTACAGTAAAGGTTTTGAGCGTTTTGACATCGGAAGAGTTCCAGAAGCAACAATCGGAAGCAGGTGTTAAGCAGAAAGCAGTTGACGCGAAGGTGATCGATGCTTTTCTCGCAAAAAATAACCTGCAAGGAAAAGCGCGTAAAACGGCATCGGGATTAGTATATGTTCCCCAGGTTGAAGGATCTGGCACAAGTCCGGCGGCAGGTGATAATGTAAAAGTACATTATACAGGCAAATTCCTGGACGGTAAGGAATTTGACAGCTCTAAAAACCAAGGAAAACCATTGGATCTGCAAGTAGGCCAGGGAATGGTAATTCCTGGTTGGGAAGAAGGTATTATGCTAATGAAAAAAGGGGAGAAAGGTTTATTGATCATCCCTTCCGGGTTGGCCTACGGACCAGAAGCTTATGGACCGATCCCAGGAAATTCAGTACTTCAGTTTGAAATGGAATTGATTGATTTCTCCAAGGGAACGGGCGCACCAGCTGCTCCTCCGGTAGCACCACCGACACGCTAACAGAAAAACAAAATCAAACGGCCGCTTCACAAGAGTGGCCGTTTTTTTATGTAAAATGCGCAGCTATTATCAACATCAATACTATGAAACTTTGCTTTGCAACCAATAATGTCAATAAGCTTATCGAAGTCCAGGCTTTGTTGGGAGATCATTTTGAACTGCTCACACTCGCCGAAATTGGCTGTGAAGCCGATATTCCCGAGCCTTACGAAACCATCGCTGAAAACTCGCGCGGTAAAGCTGAATATGTGTTTCAGAACTTCAATGTCAACTGCTTCGCTGACGATACTGGCCTGGAAGTCACCACATTGAATGGCGAGCCTGGCGTAAGATCTGCCCGCTATGCAGGTCCGCAGCGCGAGCCAGCAGATAACATTGCATTACTACTTCAGAATCTTGCTCCATTCGCAAACAAGCAGGCGCGGTTTTTAACTGTAATCACACTGGTAATCGACGGCGCTTACCATCAGTTTGAAGGTTCAGTGGAGGGCACCATTATTCCGGATAAAAGAGGAAATAATGGTTTCGGTTATGACCCGATCTTTGTTCCGGATGATTATGATAAAACCTTCGCTGAAATGACGCTGGCGGAGAAGTCGAAGCTAAGCCACAGAGCACGTGCGTTCTCGAAGCTGGTGGACTTTCTTCAATCCATTTAAGTTAGTATCAACTGTAAAACCCGTGTTATGCAAGATTTTGATCCGGCGGACTACCGTGTAGACGGCTCCAAGAAATTTGACATTGAGAAGGCCAAAACGAAGGTTAAAGATTTTTACGAAGACAAGGAGCACTACGAAGTTTTGCAGGCTGAGGCTGCCAAAGAACTGGATGATCTGCAAAGTGTGATGTATGCGCATAATCGCTACGGACTTTTGGTGATTTTTCAGGCAATGGATGCAGCCGGCAAGGATGGTACGATCAAACACGTGATTTCAGGTGTTAATCCGGTGGGGATCAAGATTCACTCTTTCAAGCGGCCAACGGAAACAGAGCTAAGTCACGATTTTCTCTGGCGTACAAGTCAGGTACTGCCGCAGCGAGGCACAATTACAATTTTTAACAGGAGCTACTATGAAGAGGTGCTGGTAGTGAAAGTAGAACCAGAAATCCTGACCAAGTCACAGCGGCTACCCAAGGAATTAACAGAGGATCTTGATAAGCTCTTTAAACATCGGTATTCGGACATTTCAAATCTTGAAAAGTATCTATATCGGAATGGGATCAGGGTTGTCAAGATTTTCCTGAATGTATCAAAAGAGGAACAGG
>NZ_JBHYGF010000192.1:0-7888 GCF_051859145.1 Dyadobacter sp. | reverse complement strand
ACAGCTCGCTCGCAGCTGTTATGTTACACGAACAAGGTTACGAGGTCATCGGAATGACCATGAAAACCTGGGACTACGCCAGCAGTGGCGGGACCAAAAAAGAGACCGGCTGCTGCTCGCTCGACTCTATCAACGACGCCCGGAATATTGCCGTGGAGCTTGGCTTCCCTCATTATATTCTCGATATCCGCACCGAGTTCGGCGACTATGTAATTGATCATTTTACAGGAGAATATCTCGAAGGCCGCACGCCAAATCCTTGTGTTTTGTGCAATACGCACATTAAATGGGACGCATTGCTCCGCCGCGCAGATAGGCTCGATTGCGAATTCATCGCGACCGGGCATTATGCCAATATGCAATTCAATGACGGCAGGTATTATGTGTCAAAAGGTATAGACAGCTGGAAAGATCAGAGTTATGTGCTTTGGGGCGTCTCGCAGGAAAGTCTGGCTCGTACCAAATTGCCGCTTGGTTATTTGCACAAAACTGAAATTCGGGAAATGGCAAAAGAGCGCGGGTTTATAGATCTGGTAAACAAATCAGAAAGCTATGAGATCTGCTTCGTGCCTGATAATGATTACCGTGGTTTCCTAAAAAGGAGGATACCCGGACTTGAAGCAGAAGTAGCCGGTGGCAATTTCGTTTTTGAAGATGGTACCGTTGTTGGAAAACATGAAGGTTACCCATTCTATACCGTTGGTCAAAGAAAAGGTTTAGGCATCGCATTGGGCAAACCTGCATTTGTAACCGAGATCAGAAAAGAAACCAATGAAGTGGTTTTGGGCGATTTACCCGACTTGTTCCGTGACGGAATGTACGTAGGCAAATTGAACCTTCAAAAATATGCTTCGATTGAAAAGCCTCTGGAAACAGTGACCAAAGTCCGGTATAAACACGACGGAACCCCCGCATTAATAGAGCAGATTGAACCCGATAAAATAATAGCCCGCTTCCACGACGGCGTAAACGGAATCGCACCCGGGCAGGCAGCTGTGTTTTATGAAGGTGATGATGTAGTTGGAGGGGGCTGGATTTTGAAGAGTTTTCGGCAGTAGTAGTTGCCTTCTTTTTGGTTTGAGCTTAACTTTTTATCACCCTGAGCGGAGTCGAAGGGTCTTTGTTTCTTAGCTTTTTATACTTGACTCAATAGTTCCTCTGCATAGCTTCATCGAAAATTGAACTGTACAGATGGATTTAAATTTTTTACGCCGATTGGCTAAGGAAAGAGTAAAAGCACAACTTGTAACTAAAAATGTCGGTATATTCCGTAATGAGCTTGGAGGTGAGATCAAATTTAGTATGGCGGGAATTAAAGAATGCATCAATCAGCCGTTTGATCCCTACTATGATAAAATTTGCTTGTTGATTAATGGATTAGAGGATGCATTAAAAAGTGCATCTTATATTGGCTTCACTTCACATCAGAATCATCCCAGACCTCACATAGTTGGCTATCATTTTTTTGAAACGAAAATAGGCGGGAAGCCCGCCTATTTCAATATCCAACTAACTGTTCAAAACCAATATTATCTTTATTCAATTACGCAATCGATACGTTGGGAAACGCTTGAATAAAAAAACACCTGACGTGCTTAGAGGAGATGCAATCCAATGCCGGTTCAGGTGTTAGACAAATATACTACAACTTTTCTCTGAAAATCAAGTCTTATACTTAGATTTTTATCCGCTGCCTCACCGCTTCATAAAGCACAATCGAACTCGCCACAGAAACATTCAAAGACTCCACCTGACCGTTCAAAGGTATACGTGCGCCGCTATCTGCCAGTTGAATGAATTCTTTTGATATTCCATCCTCTTCCGATCCCATGATAATCACAGTAGGCACTGCGAAGTCGATATCGTAGAGCGACTTATCTGTTTTTTCTGTACAGGCGATGATTTGCAGGCCGCTGTTTCTTAGGTATAGCAGCGTTTCGTACAAATTCTGCTCGCGGCAAACCGGGAGAAAGTTTAATGCACCCGAGGATGTTTTCATTGCATCTGCATTGATCTGTGCGCCGCCTTTGGTTGGGACAATAATCGCCTGCACACCGGCACATTCAGCAGTTCTTGCGATTGCACCGAAGTTTCTTACATCTGTAATGCGATCCAAAAGCAGGAGCAAAGGTGTTTTCCCATCTTCGTAAACCTGCGTCAGCACATTGTGCAGCGGCATATATTGGATCTGGGAAACAAATGCGATTGCGCCCTGGTGATTCTTGCGGGTAATTCTGTTCAGTTTTTCAATGGGTACCCGCTGAAAAGGTACCCCCTTTTCTTTGGCCAGCTTCTCTATTTCTGAAAAACCTAACTCTCTCTGAAGGAATAAACGCTCTATCTCTTTTCCCGAGCGGAGCGTCTCAATTACTGACTGTGTTCCAAAGACCATATCGGCCGAGGAAGGTTTTGGGGCGGGTTTTCTTACCGTATACTGCCGTTTCTCCATGCTTCTACAACTGGATACCAAATGGGCTGGTATTCGGCGTAGCGAACCAGTTCATAATGATCATCCACAAATTGATTGTTTTTTCTGTTAAATGTAAAATTGACGTTCTGGGCATTTCCGCGCTGGTCGTAACTCCAAACTTCACGGTCTTTACTTCTCTGAACTTTGTCGGGCGGGCCGAGTACGATGTAAATCATCCCTTTATCGGTTTTCCACCCTTCTTTATAAGTTGTAAACAGCTGATTGGCTTCTTCCACGCGGCTGTAAAAAGAGCGGATCGATTGTTGTGCAAGCGGCGCATTTCCATTCATCAGCGTCAGCCAATATTTATCCAGCGCTTTCTTATAATCTTCCGCTTTCTTGATCTCGTTGATTTCATTATTAGTGCTCATATAAAGCAACGGACCAAGCAGAAGCTGAGGTTGCGTCACTTTTGGAAAACGCTCGTTCACTACGAGTATACCCAGTCCTTCCGACTGCGTGGTATCGGCAAAAATGTTGTACAAACCTTCTTTTTCAAACTTCAAAGTCTGGTTTGCCTGAATTGTGAAGCTGCTATCTATTTCCAGCGATTTACCTACACCTTTGTTCGCTATGTTCATCGGCGAACCAGCTGGCTCAAAATCGTGATTGTAGTAGTATACATGCAGCGGCTGCTCTTCTCCTGTCAGTTTTTTAACGGTAAAAGATTCATTGCTGCTGATATAATGGCGCTGTAAGGGCAATGTGCTGTTGGTAGTGTAAACACCATAAGTCTGGTTTACATCCATTTTCTTGAACCGGATCGTCAGATCATTCAACACCTTTTTCAAAGTACCAACCTGACTTATTTCGCTTAGCAGGACACCGTATTCTCTGTCAGGGCTTTTCAGATCGTAGGATATCACGATTTTGTTGCCGGTGCTGGTGACATTAGACGAATCCAGTTTTACATTCCCGTAGCCCAGCCGCTCCCTCGTTCCGTAATCCGAGTAAATTACGTAGTTCAGGTTGTATGTTCTGATAAAATCGGCAGGAGAAATCGGGTTTTTGCCTTTGAATGCATCTACGTAAAGGTAGACTTTGGCTTGCGTGGTATCTTTGAGAATGTACTTGCTCTGGATCGCCACAAGTGAAGGCTCTTCGCTTACACTGGGCGCCGCCTGCTGGGTAGACCTTACCTGCGCCTCCGGGAGTGGCTTGGAAACCTTATTGGAAGACGCGCAGCCTGCTAATGCAGCAACGGTCAGTATATGAGCCAAAACGCTTAAACTTGTTCTCATGTTTTTTCTTCAACCTTTGTCAAATAACGAAGGAACCGCCAAAATTACCCAATAAAACGGTAAGAAAATTTTCATTCACCAGCCTTGCTGTTCCGGTTGGCGTTTTTGATCTGGTTTTCGATCGTATCCCACTGATCGTTAGTTACTTCGTCTAAAAAGTTAAATTGTCCGGCGGAGAGTACTTCACCTCCGTCAAGTGTGATCACCTCGCCTGTCATATATGCAGAAAAATCAGACATCAGGTAAGCCGCCAGATTAGCGAGTTCCTGGTGATCACCGACGCGTTTAAGTGGAATTCTGTTTTCGAATGCAAACTTCTCTGAGAGCTCTTCCGGAAAAAGGCGGTCCCAGGCTCCTTTAGTCGGAAAAGGTCCCGGCGCAATTGCATTCAGGCGGATTCCGTATTTCGCCCATTCAAATGCAAGCGATTTGGTCATCGCCAGCACGCCCGCTTTGGCCATCGCAGAAGGTACTACCCAGCCGGAGCCTGTCCACGCATAAGTAGTAGATATGTTCAGTACTGTTCCCTTGATTTGTTTTTCAATCCAGTATTTACCCAACGCAAGCGTAAAATAGTAGGAGCCACGGAGTACGATATCAACTACCACGTCGACCGCTTTGTAAGATAGCCGCTCAGTCGGACTGATGAAGTTACCTGCCGAATTGTTGACAAGCCCGTCAACCTGCCCAAACTTTTCAATAGCTGTCGCAATTACCCGCTCAATTTGCTCCGGCTTGCGCACATCGCATGGTACCGAGATGATGTTTTCGCCGGCACTCTGTTTGAGTTCTTCGACAGCTTTGGTCAGAACATCTTCTTTCCTGCTGCAAATCACCACATTGGCGCCTAGTTTAAGAAAGTAGGCTGACATGGATTTGCCCAAACCCGTTCCACCGCCAGTCACAATGATCGTCTTGTTAGCCAGCGAACCTTCCCGGAGCATTCCTTCGGTGTTTGACATGAAATTGGGGATTTAGAATAAAAACAAACCCTATTGCTGGGCAAGCAGGTACAAAACCGCCATTCTCACGGCGACACCATTCTCAACCTGGTTCAGGATAATGGAGTGGTGCGAATCGGCTGCATCGGACGATAGCTCCACGCCGCGGTTAATCGGGCCGGGGTGCATGAGTACAATTTCTTTGTTAAGGTTGTCGAGCATCTGTTTGTTGATGCCGAAATAGAGCGAGTACTCTCTGAGCGACGGGAAATACTTGATCTGCTGTCTTTCCAGCTGAATGCGGAGTACATTGGCTACGTCGCACCAGTCCAGCGCTTCTTTCACATTGTGGCTGATTTTGACGCCCAGTTCGCCCAGATGCTTAGGAATCAATGTGGAAGGTCCGCAAACCATGACCTCGGCGCCCAGTTTTTGCAAACAGAATATGTTAGATAATGCGACCCGTGAGTGGGTTATATCACCGATGATTGCAATCTTTTTGCCCCCTAAATCCCCCAGTTTTTCCCGCATTGAAAATGCATCCAGCAAAGCCTGGGTAGGATGTTCGTGAGTCCCGTCACCTGCATTGACCACATTCGCAGGAATGCGTGTCGAGAGATAATGCGGCGCACCCGGGCTGCTGTGGCGCATCACGATCATATCCACCTTCATTGCAAGGATATTGTTGACCGTGTCGAGCAGTGTCTCGCCCTTTTTTACCGAACTCCCGGAAGCCGAAAAATTCACCACATCCGCAGAAAGCCGTTTCTCGGCCAGCTCAAATGAAAGCCTGGTACGGGTTGAATTTTCGAAGAAAACGTTGGCAATGGTAATATCTCTGAGGGAGGGGACTTTCTTGATCGGCCGGTTAATGACGTCTTTGAATTCAGTAGCAGTGTCTAAAATCGTATGGATGTCGTTCTCGTTCAGGTTTTTGATGCCAAGTAAATGCCGGACCGAAAGTTTTGTCATTGTGAATTGTCAATGAATGTTTCGCAAAGATAATAAGTATGCTGGCATTGAGAAAAACAAAGGCCAAATAGGGACTACGACAGGGTCGCGGGCTTGCGAAAAGAACCGACCTTGGAGTATAAAATGTTTATAGAATTTATTTATTCATCGGTACTTAAATTGTAATAGGAATTGGTATTTTTGTTACAAAGGGTTTTGTCATTGTGCTTCCGGCAAATCCATCGATCTCCTCCTTGCTTTTTGATAATCAACTAATTAATTGATGGTGAAATACTGTCAGTCTGTTCGGTGTTGGCATTTTGTCAATTCCTGAGACAGGTGTGTCTGTTCATGTCGATTTTCCACCTAAATCTTACATTATATGCATTTGAAAATTTTTACTTTCATCAACTTACTACTGGCTTCATCAACACTCTTTGGTCAGGTCAATGTGACCTTCCCACCTTCGCGTATGGTATACCAGCGCGATCAGTCAGGCGACGCAAAAGTGTTTATTAACGGTACTTACCTCAACGATCCCGACCAGATCCAGGCCAGATTAAAGACCCGCGGCGGAGAGCCCGGATCTAATGTCGGTTGGACTACCATTGTCAGCAATCCCTCGGGTTACATATTCTCAGGCTCACTCGATTCGAGAGGAGGCAGATTTGATCTGGAAGTGAGAACAATGAAGAATGGCGAACAGATTGGCAACAGCACAATTGTTGAAAAAGTGGGCGTAGGAGAAGTATTCCTCATCGTAGGCCACTCCAATGCAGCAAAAGCAGAGAGTGAAATGAAGCCTGCGAGTAGCGACCTTGTAAATACAATCGACCCGAATGCAAATGTGGAGCTTTATAATAAATACCTCGAAAGCGGCAGTCCGGCTGATCTTCCGCCTCTTGCGCCGGTGCAGTTCTGCCTCAACTGCGGGATCGCTCCGATGGCGCAGTATCCCTGGTTCTGGACCCAGCTGGGCGATTTGCTTGTAAGCTCGCTCAATGTGCCGGTACTGTTTTACAGTGCGGCCTTTGGCGGCAGCAGCATGGGACATTTGTACAAAGCAGCATATAACATCGATTTTGATCACGGATTTATTAAATATAGTATCAGAATGCCCTACGTCAATATCCGGAATACGATCACTACTTATATGCCGCGCACGGGCTTGCGGGCTGTACTTTCGGCGCACGGGGTAAATGACGGGGATACCACGGGTGCCGGGTTTTATTTCAGGAATAAAATGGTGATTGAAAAGTCCAGAAGTGAGGCCAACTATGATAATCTTCCATGGATGATCGCGACTTCCTGTTATAACAATGGCATTAACCAGGAAAAAACCGATGCGCAAAATGCATTGATCAATGATATCCACGATGTTTTCCGCGGTGCAGACCTAAACCAGATCGGGCAGTCGGGACGGTACGACGGGCTGCATTTTAATGAAGAAGGCCAGCGCCGCGCGGCCGAGCTGTGGCGCGACGCGATTACCAATCCTCAGACAAACCTGCTCGGCAATGCAAGATCTCTGATGGCCACTGCGCCGCCGCTTCCAGGTCCGCCATTGCCTGTTGATCTGGTAAGCTTTAACGGACAAAAGGATGCGGCCGGCAGGAACCGTTTAACCTGGGTAACCTCCTCAGAAGAGAACAACGATTATTTTGAAGTTCAGAGAAGCCGCGACGCAGTCAATTTCGAGGTGATTGGTCAGGTAAAAGGGCTTGGCGACAGTCGGACTAGTAATACGTACACTTATGCTGACGAGCAGCCTTCCGATCAGCTGACATACTACCGCCTCAATCAGGTAGATTACGATGGTACTGCCACACTTTCCCGCATTGTCGCTGTCAAGAATGCAATCGCGCGAGAGAACGATTTTGTATATCCCAATCCGGCTCAGCATTTTGTGGAAGTAGTGCTGAATAACGGCGCAACTGTCGAAAACCTGAACGTTTTCGATCTGAGCAGAAAACTTTTGATACAAAAAGAAAAAACAAGTCAGTTAGATATTTCTGCCTTGGGCAAAGGCGCTTACATCGTCGAGATCAAAACGAACGGCGGGCAGTCTGTCAGGAAGAAAATCACAAAAATGTGATTTGCGTTGTCCAAAGCTTAACTTTACCATCAAGTGTAGTTTTAATAGGGTTACCATATTGGTAACCTTTATTTTTTATGGACAAAGCAAACGTTTTAGAAAAGCTCAAAGCAATACTCGACGAAAAGCTGCTGGTATCGTGGAATGCGATGGAAGCGGCACAGGAGTCGGCAAACGATCAGGGTAAAAG